>CAUJFM010000077.1 GCA_963169595.1 Bacteroidota bacterium
TGCCGCTCATGGTCTGCGGCGATGCTTGGAGCGCTGAGTATGTGCATGAACGCGACAAGCGCCGGATCCATGAGGTCATCGACAAGATCAGCACTGGCGAAGAGATAGACCGCCTGCCGAACGAGGTGCGGGTGCGCCTTGCGGCATACACCTCATTGGACCACTATCAAGGCATGCCCTACTGGCTGGCGGCCAGCGTGCTTTACGGTGACCATCGCGCGGCCACGGCAAAGCCTTTCGACAGGCCCGAGGAGATCAAACCACTTGGGCGCGGCTTCCTGCGCAATCCCGTGGTGGAACAGGTGGTGAACGAGACCCTTATGATCATGCGCGACATCTGGAGCACCTACGGACGCCCCACCAGCGTGCGTGTGGAACTGGCCAGGGAACTGCGCCAGAACCAGAAGGAGCGCGCGCGCACGTTCGAAAACAACAAGAATCGCGACAAGGCCCGGAAAGAGGTTGTGGAGACACTCACCAAGGAGTTCCATCGCCCCAAGCCCAGCCGTAAGGACATCGAGCGGTACGAACTGTGGCTGCAACAAGGCATGACCTGTATCTACTCGAACAAGCCGATCAACAAGAGCCAATTGTTCGACAGCCGGGACACCGACATCGACCACATCATCCCACAGAAGGTCTATTACGACGACAGCATCCAGAACAAGGTGCTGGTGCTGCGCCAGGAGAATGCCGACAAGGGCAAGCAACTGGGCGCGCTCTACATGAAGAGCAAGGGACCGGGTGAATACGAGGCCTACGTGGACCGCGTGAACAAGCTGAAGGCCGGGCGCCAGAAGAAGAAGTATCTGCTCGCTGAGCAAGTGCCGGAGAACTTCATCAACCGGCAATTGCAGGAAACACGCTACATCGGCACCAAGGTGACGGAACTGCTGCAACCCATCTGCACGGTGAAGAGCACGCTCGGCATTGTTACTGATGCGCTGAAGAACGAATGGGGCCTGGACAAGGTCTTCAAGGAAATATTGATCCCGCGTTTTGAACGCTTGGAAGGCATCACTGGGCGCAAGCTCATCCAGGAGATCCCCCTCACCAACGGCAACAAACACAAGGACTGGAAGATCGAGGGTTATGACAAGCGCATCGACCACCGGCACCATGCCTTGGACGCTTTGGTGGTGGCGCTCACCCGCCAAGGTTACATCCAGCGCCTGAGCAACCTGAACCAGATGGACGGCAGCAAAGAGGAGAAAGAGGCGATGAAGCGGCCTACTTGGTACCCACTGCCCCATCCGGACCTGCGCACCATGGTGCGTACCCAACTGGAACGCGCCATACCCAGCATCAAAAACCGGAAACGGCTGCTCACCAAGACCACCAACGAAACACGCTTCCTGGCGGATGCCACCTCTGGTAGGACCGGCCTGCGCAAGCAGACCAAGGGCGACCTCCGTGCGGTGCGCGGACCACTGCACAATGAGCAGCCGCTCGGAGAGATTAAAGAGCAACACAAATGGGATGTGCTGAAGTTCTTCAAACAACTGAAGGGCGAACCTGACCCCATTCGCTTGGTCGCGTCGGATTATCCCCGCGAAGAACGCCTACTTGCACACGAATGGCAGCGGCAGAAGGTGCATGAACATCTCACCAGGTACGATGGCAACGTCGAGGCTTTGATGAAAGCTTGGAAGAAGGACCCGATCAAAGGCCACAATGGCGAAGCCCTGAAGGAGGTTACCGTGATCGAAAGGAAGTATTCCAAGATGCGCAGCCTCAACCCCACATTCACTGCATCGCAACTCGGCATGGTAATAGACCGAGGACTTCGCCGCGACCTGGAACAGCACATTCTGCGCAGTATGCCGGAGCGGTCAGAGAAGGAGCGCTTGGCGGTGCAATTGGCCTTCGCGCTGTACGAGAAGCCTGAACCATCTAAGAAGGAAGAAAAGCAGCTTGCGAAGTTCATGGACAAGGGTATCGAGAGAGCATTCACGGTTGAAGGGTTACAGGTGCTCAATCGCAACAGAAAGGTGCCTTTACGGCAAGTAAAGTGCAAGATGGATGACGCACTAGTTGACCATGCACTTTCTCGTGAACGCTTGCTGAAGAGAGGTGACCTCAATCGCAAGCGCTTCGTTGAAAAGTTCGAGAAATACGCGCTCGTGATCCATGTGGACAGAACCACCGGCAAGCGGGAACCGGAACCGGTAAGCCTGTTTGATGCAGTCGAACGAACCATGAAGGGGCATCCGATTGCAGAAGATCGTCCGAATTGCAAACAGTTCGTGCTTAAACGAAATAGTCTGGTGTATGTCCCCCGACCCGGTGAGGAAGAAAGGGATGTGGACTGGGCCGACCTTGACCAAATTGGGCAACGCCTTTATCGCGCAGTGAAGTTCTCGACACAGAATTACTTCTTACCCGTGACCATCTCCACGGTCGTGAAACTAGAAGCGTCACCGGCCTCGGAGCAAGATGAGGATGGAGATGAAAACAAAGCACCACGCGAATATGGGACTCAAGACTGTACCGAGTGGGTAGACTCTGATAACCCTAGAACCAAGATCCTGGAGCGATTCATACCGGTTGAATTGGACCGACTTGGCCGAAAAATCAAACCCTTGCAACGGTGATCAAACGCACCATCCATATCGGCAGTCCGTGCATGCTGCGAAGGAGGGAGCACCAACTGGTGCTCCAATACCCCAAGGAGTTGGGCCTTCCGGAGAAGACCGTGCCGATCGAGGATATCGGGGTGCTGATCCTGGACCATCAGCAGGTGGTGGTCACGCACATGTTGCTTGCCGCTTTGCTGGAGAACAATGTGGCGGTGATCACTTGCAACGAGCAGCACATGCCCACGGGCCTGTTGCTCAACTTGGACGGGCACACCGTGCAAACGGAGCTTTTTCGCCACCAGATCGGGGCCAGCGAACCCCTGCGCAAGAACCTGTGGATGCAGACGGTACAGGCCAAGTTGCGCAACCAGGCCGGGCTGCTGGAACAGATCGGCATACCGGGCGATGTGTTGCGCGAGTACGCCAAGAACACGCGCAGCGGCGACCCGGACAACCTGGAGGCACGCGGTGCCGCGCACTACTGGCGGCACCTGTTCCCCGAACACCTCCATTTCGTGCGCCATCGGAACGGCGAGCCACCGAACAACCTGCTCAACTACGGCTACGCCATCCTGCGGGCCACGGTGGCGCGCAGCCTGGTGGGCAGCGGCCTACTGCCCACCTTGGGCATCCACCACCGCAACAAATACAACGCCTACTGCCTGGCCGATGATGTGATGGAGCCCTACCGCCCCTTCGTGGACGAGCTGGTGCTGAAGATGGTGGTGCAGGACCGGATCATGGACAAGGACCTCACCACGGAGATCAAGGGCCGCCTGCTCCAAGTCCCCGCGGTGGATGTGCTGATCGATGGCAAGCGCAGCCCGCTGCTCGTGGCGGTGCAGCGTACCACCGCGAGTTTGGCACAATGTTTCCAAGGAGAACTGCGCAAGCCCTTGTACCCCGATCGACCATGAACACCCATGGGCAGGCTCGATGAATACCGCATCATGTGGGTCTTCGTCTTCTTCGACCTCCCCACCGACTCCATCAAGCACCGGCGCAACTATGCGCGTTTCCGCAAGCACATCAAGGCCGATGGCTTCACCATGCTGCAGTTCAGCATTTATGTGCGCCACTGCAACAGTTACGAGAACGCCGAGGTGCATATCAAACGGGTGAAGGGCCTGTTGCCACCCGAGGGTGACGTGATCGTGCTCACCCTTACGGACAAGCAGTTCGGCATGATGCAGTTCTTCGAGGGCAAGAAGAAGGCCCTGGCACCGGATACCCCCCAGCAGTTGGAGATGTTCTGATGGCAACCGGCACCGCGCCCGATCAACCCAAACGTGCCTGCGCTTCGGCTTTCAGCAACGGTAAGTGATTGCGCACCACCTCCCAAATGATCTTATCATCCACATTGTCATAGGAGTGGATCAACCGGTTGCGCATGCCTACGATGGCGCGGGCGCCATCCACCTTCAGGCTCGGGTCCTGTTTGGCAAGCATGCCCATGGCCTCACCGATGATCGCCAGACCACGCTCCACGGCCCGCTTGGTCTTGATGACCCGTGTGTACAAGCTCAGTGATCCGATGCCTGCAACGAAGCCCTCGATCTCGCCAATGGCCGTTAGGATGTCAGACCAGTACTTGGCGCTTCGATCCATCGTAGATCAGCTTCTTGGTGCGCTCGATCTCGGCACGCAGATAGGGATTGCGCAAGCTGCTCTCGGTGAGCAGGTCCACTGGTCGTTGAAAGAGATCCTCCAGGCCGTTCCATACATTGATGAGCATGCGCCCGGCCTGTTCGTCAGGGGCATCCACCTCCACCAGCACATCCACATCGCTATCCCCACGGAACGGCCCATGCAAACTGCTGCCGAAGGCATATAGCTTGCTTACGTGGTTGGCTTCGAGCAGTGCGCCGAATGCAACACGATCCCGATCGATGAGCTCCTTGAGCATGAACCAAAGATAGTGCGCACAGCGGTGCAAGGCTCGTTGCGAACATGGCAGGGCAATGGCCAGCTCGCAGCCGGAAAAGCGAAAGGCCATCCGAAGATCGGATAGCCTTCGCTTGCCTGCCGTTTTCTGCGACGACCCTGCACCCCGGAAACCGCGTCCTTCTAGCGGTTCCGGCAGGGTATGGTATCACAGCTCGTCAAAGATCTTGACCTGAAAGCCTTTCACAACACCGTGTAGTGCCCGGAGGTGGTGCCGATGGGTGTCACAGCACGTCAAAGATCTTGATCGGAAGATCTTTCGCGGCCAAGGGCTGTTCGGTTCGCCCGGTGTGCACCTTGTTGCTGCGCATGGCGCGGGCGGAGCTGGTGTTATCGATCATGCACGCGGCATCTACCGCCCGATCACTGCGCTGGCGACCCCTATGGTGGCCAGGCCCAGGAACGGAAGGAAGAGGAGCAGCGCGATGGCGCCGCCCACCGCACATGCCCGGAGGTAGCCGAGGTACCCGCGGAAGCGCTGACCCGAACGCGCCACCACGATGCCGCCGAAGAGCAGGACGCCCGGGATCTGCAGGGGCAGGAAGGTCCATAGCGCGCTCGCCAGGGTTCCCAGGTCCGCAGCGGCGGACACGAAAGGCTGCGGTGCCATGGCCTGTTGCACCATCCAAGCGAGCAAGGCATCGCCTTGGGGGAAGAGGAAGAGCGCCACCGCCGTGGTGAGCCCATACACCAGGCCACCGAGCAGTGCCGTGCCGTAGTTGCGTCCGAAGCCCGGTGCCGATTCCTTCGTTCCGCTGGATCGAAGTACCAGGTGCAGCAGGATGGCCATCACCAGACCGCCCAGCAAGGCATAGCCCACCAGCGCCACGGCCGCTGCTACCGCGGCCGTGGTCAGCACCGTTTCGCTGGGAACGGTGGTGCGTACGTATGCACCGAGCTTCAGCACCACCAGGTTCGTGAGGAGCAGGCTGGGGGCGAGGCAGAGCGCGGCCACGCCTACCGCCAGCACATAGCCCCGCAGGCCTTTGAACGGCGCACCGATGCGTTTGGAGAAGATGGCGCCGCTCACCAGGAAGCCAGGCCCCCACGACAGCGCGATGAAGACCAACAGCACCTTCGGGTTCCCCAGCAGGTGGTCCACCAAGGCGTTCATCATGCTCAGGCTGCTCACGTGCGGCTGTGCCCGGAGCCGCTCCTGCACATCGGTCATCACGGACTGGAAGTGTAGCGCCAGGCTTTCCAGGGTGCGTTGCCCGATCCCCTGGCTCAGCAACAACGCCAGCGCCCCTGCGCAGAGCGCGCTCATGCCCATGGTGGCCAGGGTGCTGTAGAAGGTGGTGCGGAAGGCGAAGCCGAAGGGCATGAGGCCACCGGGCCGAAGGGCACGCAGGGTGGCCACCAGCACCAACGCGGCCAGCAGGGAGGCCAGCGCCGCCCATGCCGCGATGACCAAGGCCACGAAGATGAGGTAGAGCGCCATGAGGAGTACCACGATGAGCCCGAGCCCGCCGCCGCCACCATACCCACCTTCGCGTAATCCCCGCTGGTATTCCGAATAGTTGCCGCCGCTGTACGACTCGCCACGTCGACCTTGCCAATAACTGAAGCTCATAGGGGGGACGTTTCATACCGAAAGTATGACGTTCCGGTCAGGTGGAAGCCAGGTCGTTGATCACGACCGGTCCATCGGATACGGCCATGCATCCCTGGCGGCGGACCGGGCGTGTACATGGGCAAGATCGCGTCCTTATCCGCCCCCCTCGCCATCCGTACCGGAAAGCGGCGCAGCATGGGCAGTGGCGGCTCAGCTGCCGGTGGGGCTGGCCATGCGCAGCTGTTCCTCGATCCATGCGCGGGCCTCGGCTTCGTTGTCGGTGATCAGCAGGTGTTGCAGCTGCGGGTGGTGCTTGAAGTACACGTGGGTGAGCCGCTCGATCATGGCCGAGTGCACCACGATGGCCGAAGCCAGCACCTTGCCTTTGCCGCGGTCCGCTGCGCTGTGGTCTTCTTGCAGGGTGGCCAGGGTGAAGTCGGCATCGTCAGGGATCACGCTGAAGGTGGCGTAGTGCCGTTCGCCCATCATCTGGCGGCGTGCGGCTTGCACCTGGGCCACCTCGTGCGGGGTGAAGACCACACCGGTGCGGTATTCGATCTCCAGCAGGTCGGGCCGTGCGCAGCGCAAGGTGGCGAGCGGGGTTTCGACCACGGTGGGTACGATGGTCATGGCCGGGGCGATTAGGTCCATCCAAGATACGGCATCCCGTGGGCGGTTCCAAGCGGTGCGGCGGGCCGGATGGCCGAGCGGTATACGGCGAGCGCCCCGGCGGTGGGCCGGGGCGCTCGTTCGGTGTGGATCCGTGGGGTCAGGCCTCGGCCATCTGCTCGTCGAACTTCACGC
>CAUJFM010000078.1 GCA_963169595.1 Bacteroidota bacterium
CGGGAGGCACCGGAGCAGGTACGGGCCTCCAACATGGCCTATGCCCAACAGCTGGCCTTGTACAACAACGGCCTGGCCGACCTCACCGATGTGATCACGGCCCAGTACGCGCTGAACCGGTCGGAGACCGACGCGGACATCGCGGCCGTGGACCTGTGGCGCAGCCTGCTGCTGAAAGCCGCTGCCGTGGGCGACTTCGGCCTGTTCATCGACCAATTCTAACGCACTCGTACGATGAAGCTCATCCGTTTCGCATTGCTCAAGCCGGTCAGCATCATCGTGCTGGTCGCCACCCTCGTGTTCTTCGGCATCCGCGCGGTCAACAGCGTCAAGATCGACATCCTGCCGCAGATGAACCTGCCGGTGATCTACCTGGCGCACCCCTTCGGCGGCTACACGCCGGACCAGATGGAGGCCTACTTCGGCAAGGCCTACGTGGGCGTCTTCATCATGGTGAACGGGGTGAAGTCCATCGAGTCGAAGAACATCCAGGGCCTCACCTTGATGAAGCTGACCTTCTACGAAGGCACGGACATGGCGCAGGCCGCGGCGGAGGTGTCGGCATTCTCCAACCGCATGCAGGTGGCCTTCCCGCCAGGCTCCGCGCCGCCGTTCATCGTGCGGTTCGACGCATCCTCGTTGCCGGTGGGGCAGCTGGTGCTGAGCAGCGACACCCGCTCCAACAACGAGATGCAGGACCTGGCCAACACCGTGGTGCGCTCCAGCTTCACCGCCATCCCGGGCCTGCTGTCCTCACCGCCCTTCGGCGGCAGCCCACGCACCATCGAGGTGAACGTGGACCCCGACAAGCTGCGTGCGCACAGCCTCACCATCGACCAGGTGGTGGAGGCCATCCAGATCAACAACCGGACCGCCCCTCCGGGCGGGGTGCGCTTCGGCGACCTCAACTACCTCACGCCCACCAACAACACCCTGCGGGAAGTGAGGGAGTTCGAGCGGATACCGCTTTTCAAGGGCGAGGTGAACAACCTGACCGTGGGCGATGTGGCCACCGTGAAGGACGGTGCCGACCTGGTGCAGGGCTATGCGCTGGTGAACGGGAAGCGCTCGGTGTACCTGAGCGTGGCCCGTTCGGCGGATGCCTCCACCTGGGAGGTGGTGAAGCAGCTGAAGGCGAACCTGCCCCGCATCCAGAGCATGTTGCCCCCGGACGTGAGGCTCACCTACGAGTTCGACCAGTCGGTGTACGTGCTCAATGCGGTGAAGAGCCTGGTCACCGAAGGCGCCATCGGGGCTTTCCTCACCGGGCTGATGGTGGTGCTGTTCCTGGGCGACCGCCGCGCGGCCCTGATCGTGGTGCTCACCATCCCCATCTCCGTGATCGCCAGCGTGCTTTTCCTGCAGCTCTTCGGGCAGACCATCAACCTGATGACCTTGAGCGGCCTGGCCCTGTCCATCGGCATCCTGGTGGACGAGAGCACCGTGACCATCGAGAACATCCACCAGCACCTGGAGCGGGGAAAGCCCAAGGCCCGCGCCATCTGGGATGCATGCAAGGAGATCGCCCTGCCCAAGCTGCTCATCCTGCTCAGCATACTCGCCGTGTTCGTGCCCGCCCTCACCATGGACGGGATCCCCGGCGCGCTGTTCCTCCCCTTGTCGCTGGCCATCGGCTTCGCCATGGTCACCTCCTTCCTCCTGTCCCAAACGTTCGTGCCCGTCATGGCCAACTGGACCATGCAGGCGCAGCATGGCCGCAAGGAGGCCGGCGCCCCATCCCGGTTCCAACGGTTCAAGACGCGGTTCCTGGGCTTCCTGGGCAAGGCCATGCCCATGCGCAAGGCGGTCTCCATCGGCTACCTGGCCGGTGCCACGCTCCTGGCCGTGCTGGCCATCACCACCATCGGCCGCGATGTGTTCCCGAAGGTGAACTCCGGCCAGTTCCAGTTGCGCATGCGCGCCCCGGACGGCACGCGCATGGAGCGCACGGAGAAGATGGCCTTGCAGGTGCTGGACGAGGTGGAGGGGCTGGCCGGGAAGGAGCACGTCAGCATCACCTCCGCGTATGTGGGCATGCACCCCGCGCAGTACTCCGTCTCGCCCATCTACCTGTTCATGGCCGGCCCGCATGAGGCGGTGTTCCAAGTGGCGCTGAAGGACCTGGAGGTGGACATGGACGCCTTCAAGGATGAACTGCGGGCAAGGATCGGCGCGCAACTGCCCGAGGTGCGGCTGTCGTTCGAGCCGATCGAGCTCACGGACCGCATCCTCAGCCAAGGTGCCACCACGCCGATCGAGGTGCGGGTGAGCGGCAAGGACAAGCGGCAGAACGCGGCGTACGCGCAACGGCTGGCGGACAGCCTGGCCACCATCCCGTCCATGCGCGATGTGCAGATCGCCCAGTCGTTCAACTATCCGGCGCTGGACATCGACATCGACCGCACACGGGCGGCCCAGCTCGGCGTGGACATGAACGATGTGAGCCGCTCGCTGGTGGCCTCCACCTCCTCGTCGCGGTACACGGAGAAGAACATGTGGGTGGATGAGCGTTCCGGGCAGGCCTACAACGTGCAGGTGCAGGTGCCCACGGGCCGCATGAGGGACCTTGCTGAACTGGAACAGGTGCCCTTGCGGGAGAACGCCACGCGGCCCATGCTGAGCGATGTGGCACGGGTTACGCGCACCACCACCAACGGGGAGAACGACAACATGGGCACCATGCCCTACCTGTCGGTCACCGCCAACATCGACCACAAGGACCTGGGGCATGCCTCGCGCGATGTGCAAGAGGCGATCGGGCGCCTGGGTGAGCTGCCGCGCGGCCTGTTCATCGACCAGGTGGGCCTGGGCACCGTGCTGGATGAAACACTGACCAGCCTGGAGGGCGGGCTGTTCGTGGCCATCGTGGTGATCTTCCTGATGCTCGCGGCCAACTTCCAGTCCTTCCGGGTGCCGCTCGTCGTCCTTGCCGCCGTGCCGGCCGTGGTGCTGGGCGCGCTGTTGCTGTTGCTGCTCACCGGATCCACGCTGAACCTGCAGTCGTACATGGGTATCATCATGTCGGTGGGTGTCTCCATCGCGAACGCGGTGCTGCTGGTCACCAATGCGGAGCAGATCCGCCTGGAGAAGGGCCTTGCGCCACAAGCGGCGATGGAGGCCGCCGGGCTGCGGGTGCGCCCGATCATCATGACCACGGTGGCCATGGTGGTGGGGATGCTGCCCATGGCGATCGGCCACGGCGAAGGAGGCGAGCAGGTGGCCCCGCTGGGGCGTGCCGTCATCGGCGGGCTGCTCTTTTCCACTTGCGCGGTGCTGCTGGTGCTTCCCCTGCTGTACACCTGGGTGCAGGGCAAGGCCACGCTCCGTTCCGTTTCGCTGCACCCGGATGATGAGCGCAGCATGCATTACGACCCGATCCACTAACCGAACGACGATGAAACAGCTTTGGGCATTGATGATCATGGGCGCCGCAGCCCTGCTCCCTTCCTGCACGGACAGCAAGGCGCGCGAAGTGGAGGGCCGGACCGAAAGCGGGCCGGCGACCACGGCGACATTCACCTTGCAGCAGGATACCCTTTCCACCACGGTGCTGCTGCCTGCGGAACTGAGCGGATACCGCCGGGTGGACCTGCACGCCAAGGTGGCCGGTTACGTGCGATCGCTGCACGTGGACATCGGCTCCCGCGTGCAGCAGGGGCAATTGCTCGCCACCCTGGAGGCCCCCGAGATACACGCGCGAATGGCCGCCGCGCTCTCCAGGATGAAGTCCCAGGAGGCGGTCCATACCGCGTCGCAAAGCACCTACGACCGCCTGCTGGAGACCAGCAAGGTGGAAGGCACCATTTCGCCGAACGACCTGGACCAGGCCCTGGCCCGGAAGAACGCCGACCAGGCCCGCTTGGAAGCCAGCCAGGCGGACTACCATGAGGTCGCGAACATGAGCGGGTACCTGGAGATCCGCGCACCCTTCAGCGGCACCATCACCGGGCGCAACGTGAACGAGGGGGCTTACGTGGGCGGCAGCAACAACACACCAATGCTGACGCTGCAAGAGACCGGGCGCCTCAGGTTGACCGTGGCCGTGCCCGAGGCCTACACCGCCTACCTCGGGATCGGCGATGAGCTCAGCTTCACGGTGAACGCCCGCGAAGGAGAGACGTTCAGCGGCAAGGTGGGCCGGATGTCCGGCGCGCTGGACAGCCGGCTGCGCGCCGAGCAGGTGGAGGCGGACGTGGACAACCGGGGAGGGGAACTGATGCCCGGCATGATCGGCCAGGTGAGGCTGTCGGTCGCCAGTGGGCCAACGGCCTTCGTAGTGCCCCGATCGGCGGTGATGACCACTTCCGAGGGCGACTTCGTGATCAAGGTGGCGGGAGGCAAGGCCTTTTGGACCGCCGTGCGCACGGGACTGGGGTCGGCGGACCGCATCCAGGTCTTCAGCGCGGAACTGCACGCCAACGATGCCTTGGTACTGCATGCCGGTGAAGGCATTCGCGAGGGCGGCGCGCTGACCGCGGGACCACGATGAACCCGGCATGAGAAAACACACAACGGACATGAACTTGACGAAGGAATTTGAACAGCCGGCGGGCATTGCGCTGGACCGGCCATTGAACCACCCCGGGGTGGGGACCACCGCACCGGGAACCACCGCCTGGGGCGCCATTGCGGCGTTGACCTTCAGCATCGTGGTGCTGCTGGTGGCCGAGTTGCTGCCGGCGAGCATCCTCACACCCATGGCCGAGGGCCTGGGCATCTCGCAGGGACTTGCGGGTCAAACCTTGACCGTGACGGCCATCGCCGCCATCTTCTCCAGCCTGTTGCTCACGCGCGTGGCACGTGGCATCGACCGCCGCCAGGTGATCCTGGGTTTCATGGTGCTGATGGTCGCCTCGAACCTGCTGGTCGCACTCGCACCGAACTTCACCCTGCTGCTCTTCGGGAGGCTCCTGCTCGGACTCGCCCTCGGCGGCCTCTGGGCCATCGCCACCTCCGTTACCATGCGCCTGGCACCGGAACCCATGGTGCCGCGTGCCTTGTCCGTGGTGTTCGGCGGCATCTCCGTCGCCATGGTGATCGCGGCGCCGCTGGGCAGCTACTTCGGTGCGATGGTCGGCTGGCGCGGCGTGTTCGGTGCCACGGCGGTGCTCAGCCTGCTGGGCGGCATCTGGCTCTACGCGGCCATGCCCGCGCTGCCCGCGGAACGGGAGGGGCGTGGCCGGGGCATCCTGGCGGTGGCCCAACGTCCGGGCATGAAGGTCGCCTTGCTCGCCATGATGTTCGTCTTCGCCGGCCAGTTCACCTTCTTCAGTTACATGCGCCCGTTCTTCGAGCAGGTCACCGGCCTGGGGGTCGCAGCCATTTCCGGGGTCTTCCTGCTCTTCGGGGTCGCCAACTTCATCGGCACCGTGGTGTGTCCGCCCCTGCTCAGGGTGCGGCTGAAGGCCACGTTGGCGGCGGGGCCCGCGTTGATCGGGCTGTTCGCGCTCATCCTCGCATCGGCGGGGTACGCCCCCTGGATCGCCGCGGTCATGATCGCCCTGTGGGGCGTGGTCTTCGGCTCGGTTCCCGTGGGCTGGTCCACCTGGATCGCGCGCAACCTGCCGGATGATGTGGAGAACGCGGGTGGCCTGCAAGTGGCCGTCATCCAATTGGCCAACGCGGCCGGTGCGGCCTGGGGCGGCTACCTGTTGGAAGCGGGCGGGGCCACCATGCCGCTCTTCGCCGCCGCGGCGCTGATGCTGGCGGCCGCGTTCGTTTCCGCGGTCCGGCTGCGAACCCGCTGATGGGAATGCCCCCACCATCCGTGATCGTGTTACAAAACCAGGTGATCCACGCACCATGTTGCCTGGCGACCACGGCCAGCTTTGTGATGTGAGGTCGGTGATAATGAGAGCACATCGGGGCGAAGGAATGGAAGTAGAAGGTGTATGGGCCCGATATCCTCGGCCGCCCCGACGGACTGTACAAGAAGCCGGGCCATACCATGTGAACCCCGAACGAACAACACCATGAAAGCAACCATCCTGTATGGACCCGGGGATGTGCGCGTCGAGGAACGCGACCTTCCCCGCATCGAGCAACCGACGGATGCGGTGATCCGCATTTCGGCCACCTGCGTATGCGGATCGGACCTATGGCCGTACCGCGGCCTGCAAGCGATCAACGGCCCCACGCCCATGGGCCACGAATACTGCGGTATCGTGGAGGAAGTGGGTAGCGCCGTACGTACGGTGAAGCCCGGCCAGTTCGTCATCGGCTCGTTCTTCGCCTCGGACAACACATGTCCGCATTGCCACGTGGGCTACCAGACCTCCTGCCAGCAGCGCGAGTTCATCTCCACCGCGCAGGCGCCGGTGCTGCGTGTGCCCATGGCCGACGGCACGTTGGTGGCCACGCCCGATGTGCCGCCGGACGCCATGGTACCGAGCCTGCTCACCGTGTCCGATGTCATGGGCACGGGCTGGTTCGCGGCCGTGGCGGCCAATGTGAAGCCCGGCATGACCGTGGCCGTGGTCGGCGACGGGGCGGTGGGACTGCTCGGCGTGCTTTCCGCACAGCGGATGGGCGCGGAGCGAATCATCGCCATGAGCCGCCACGAGAAGCGGCAGCAACTGGCGCGCGCCTTCGGCGCCACCGACATCGTGAGCGAACGGGGCGATGAAGGCGTGGCGCGCATCATGGACATCACCAAGGGGATCGGCGCGGACGCGGTGTTGGAATGCGTGGGCACGCAACAGTCCATGATGCAGGCCATCCGATCCACACGGCCGGGCGGCTCGGTGGGTTACGTCGGCGTTCCCCACGGGGTGGAGCTCAACGGCGAGGAGTTGTTCTACAGCCATGTACGCCTGCATGGAGGTCCTGCTCCCGTGCGCCGTTTCCTGCCCGAGTTGATCGACCTGGTGTGGAACGGGAAGATCGACCCCGGAAAAGTGTTCGACCTCGAGCTGCCGCTGGACCAGGTGGCCGAGGGCTACCGCGCCATGGATGAACGCCGTGCGATCAAGGCGCTGCTTCGGCCATGACGGCCTCGCGTACCTTCCGTGAACGTGTTACGGTTCCCCGTGATCCGCGTACGATGCACCCCGTCCGGCACCATCAATTTTGCAACATCCGGGCGGCACCGACAGCATGCCTGACCACCGCCCCGGCAACCGACCTACAAGCACCATGAACACATCACCCCTCATCGAACTGAACAACGGCGTCCGCATGCCCGCGCTGGGGCTGGGCGTCTTCCTTTCCACGCCGGAACAGACCGCCAATGCGGTGGCCACGGCCATCGCCAACGGCTACCGGCTCATCGACACGGCGGCCGCTTACAACAACGAACGCCAGGTGGGCGAAGGCATCCGGCGCTCCGGCGTGAAGCGCGACGAACTCTTCATCACCACCAAGCTCTGGGTGGCCGACTACGGGCCGGAGACCGCGATGCGCGCCTTCGAGGCGAGCCTGCGACGGCTCGGCCTGGACCACATCGACCTGTACCTGTTGCATTGGCCGGTGCCCACGGATTTCGAGGGCACCGTGGCCTCGTACAAGGTGGCGGAGAAGCTGCTGCGCGACGGCCGTGTGCGCGCCATCGGCGTGTGCAATTTCCAGCCCAAGCACCTGGACGACCTGCTGGCCCGCACGGAGGTGGTGCCCGCGCTGAACCAGGTGGAGCTGCACCCGTACTTCACCGGGCCGGAGGTGCGTGCGGCGAACGAACGCCACGGCATCATCACGCAGTCGTGGTCGCCGATCGGTGGCGCGTACTACCGCCGCCACGCGACCGACGCACCCACGGGACCGCTGCAGGCCCCCGTGATCACCGCGCTGGCCGCCAAGTACCGCAAGACGCCGGCACAGATCATCCTGCGCTGGCACCTGGACCACGGCTTCTCCGCCATCCCCAAATCGGTGAACCCCGGCCGCATCGCCGAGAACTTCAATGTCTTCGACTTCACCCTTACGCCCGCGGAGATCGCCGCGATCGATGCCCTGGACACCGGCGTGCGTGCCGGTGGCGACCCGGAGAAATTCACCCGGAACTCATACCCCATCACCATCGATGCGTGAGGGGTAAGGGCCAGTGGGTTGATCAGGTCCGTTGGGGCGTTCCGGCGCTCTCTTCCGTACTGCCTCTGCGTGGCCTTGGACGGCTTTTGCGCGTCAGACTTGATTACCTTCGTTCCATGGCCAAGCGCACCGACCTCCTCGACAAAAAGAAAGTGTTGAAGTCGATCAAGAGCCTTCCGGACAAGTTCAGCGTGGATGATGTGGTGGACCGCATGATCATCCTCGAAAAGCTGGAACGTGCGATCGCCGACAGCGAGGCCGGGCGCACCTATACCCTGGCCGAGGCGAAGAAGCGCCATGCGAAATGGCTGAAGTGATCTTCACCGCGGAGGCGGTGCGGGACATCGAGGAAATACACGCCTACATTGCCCAGGATTCCGTCCGGTATGCGGACCGCCAAGTACGGTTGTTCTATGAAGAAGCCGAGCGGCTGGCCTTATTTCCAAGGGGAGGCCGCATGGTCCCCGAGGTCCAGCACTTCACGGTAAGGGAACTCATCATCGGCAACTACCGCATGATGTACCGCTTGTTGGAGCCGGACGTTGTGGAGGTGATGATCATCCATCACGCCAAGCGCAGGTTCCCATTCGGACGGATCCAGCCCGGTGGTTCAACCCGGACGCGCCGCAAGTGATCCGTTGAGGGAGGGAGCTAATGGCCCTGATCAGAAGCGGTAAGCTGGAGCGGAAAGTTGTGAATTGCACGTAGGAATTGCAGGAGCGATGGGCATGGGTGCGCTCATGATCCCCGCTCGCTGGGGAACAAGTGCGGCTGCCGCTGCGCCGGATCACGCGGAGTCCTCTTACCGACCCTTCGGGTCGTGCCGGATGTTACGGGCGTCAAGTGCATTTGCTCGAACAGGGGAAGTGATCAACTATTGTCAGTGAAGCCGCTTCATTGACAATAGTTGATCCATGCCGCGCGTGAGCGGGCGCAGCGGCAGCTCCCGGCCGGGAAGGCCTGTGCGGATGCCGCAACGAGGAGGCGCCCTTCGAGGGCCTCAGGGCGAGGGAGCCCCCGCAGTGCGTGCAGCCGCTGGCCGCTTGGCCGGGACTACAGCGGAGCACCCGGCCCCGCGCGTTGGGCTTGTGCGCGGGCAAGGGGACACGCCCACCCGGTACGAATGCCAGCGAACGTTGTGTGCCTCTACTTGTCCGTGAGGATCTTCGGCGGTATCAACTTGTACACCACCGGCGTCACCAGGCGGCTCAGCAAGGTGCTGCTGATCAGCCCGCCGAT
>CAUJFM010000079.1 GCA_963169595.1 Bacteroidota bacterium
TTGGAAAGCGCCTTGCGCGACCTGGCCGGCCTGCTCCGCTAAGGTCTGGCTGCTACATTCGCTGCTCATGCTCCGCCCTTCCCTTGCCACCCTGCTGCTCGGCCTGTCGCTCCCCGTCGCGTGGGCACAGGGCGACCTGGACATCCGTTTGGACCAGCTCAAGGCCCAGCACGAGCGTCTGCGTAGCGAAGAACAACGCGTGGTGGCCCGGATGGACTCCACGAAGCTGGCCATCATCCGCCGCGACCTGGAACGGTCGGGCCTGCCCAAGCTCGTGCCCGGCGAGGACGTGGTGAGCCACCCCGGCCACATGCTGGTCTATAGCGAAGCGCACGAACAGGCCAAATGGGTGGCGCACATCGCCGCGCAGGACCTCGTGAGCGGCAACCTGGCGCGCATCGATTCCTTCCTGCCCGACCCCCTGGTACGAACGGGCACCGCAGTGACCGCCGATTACTGGAACAGCGGCTATGACCGCGGCCATCTGGTGCCCAGTGCCGACATGCGCTGGAACGCCGAAGCGCTGCAGGCCACCTACTACTACAGCAACATCAGTCCGCAACTGCCCGAGCTGAACCGCGGCACCTGGGCCGAGCTCGAGGACTGGGTGCGCCGCTACGTCAACTTCAGCGGTCACCGGGTGTTCGTCGTCACCGGACCGGTGCTGCGCGATGGATTGCCCACCCTTCAGAAGGCCGACCGCAAGAACGAGGTGAGCATTCCGGAGTACTTCTGGAAGGTGATCGCCGACCTGGACGGTGAGCAGCCCAAGGCCATCGGCTTCGTGATGCGCAACGCGGTGAACGAGTATCCGCCGATCAGCTATGCCGTGCCGGTGGACAGTGTGGAGGCCCTGACCGGGCTGGACCTTTTCCATGCGTTGGACGATGCCACGGAGGCACGGATCGAGGCGATGCGCGAACCGAAGGACTGGTATGCGCAGGGCGACCCCTTCTTCGGCGAGGTGGAGCCGCTACCCGCACCACTGCCGAACGGCATGTTCAACACCGTGCAGGCCAAGTACCACATCGGCAAGACCGTGACGGTGTGCGGCACGGTGGTAAGCACCCGCAAGACCGCGAAGGCCAAGGCCATCTACCTCAACTTCGACCGGATGCACCCGCACCAGGACTTCTACGCGACCATCTGGGAGTACAACGGACCGAACTTCAGCTACGACCCGGAGGCCTTCCTAGTGAACAAGCGCGTCTGTGTCACGGGCAAGGTCACCATCTTCGATGACATCCCGCGGATCAGCATCAACAACGAGCACGAAGTGGTGCTCTACGAGGAGGCGATCCGGCCCAAACGCTGAGGGGCCTTCTGCAGGGTGAAGCTGAAGGTGGTGCCCACGCCTTCACGGCTCTTCACCGAAATGGTCTGTCCGTGCGCCTCGATGATGTGCTTCACGATGGCCAGGCCGAGCCCTGAACCACCCTCGTTGCGCGCCCGGCTCTTGCCCACGCGGTAGAAGCGCTCGAACAGGCGCGGCAGGTGCTCCTCGCTGATGCCGATGCCATCATCATTGACCTCCACGAGCACCTGTTCATCCAGCGGGTAGCTGCTCACCGTACAGGTCCCGCCCTCGCGGCCATAGATGATCGCGTTGTTCAGCAGGTTCATCAACACCTGCATCAGCCGGCCCTTGTCGGCCATCACCACCACGTCATCGGCCAGCTCGTTGCGCAGCGTGACACCCTTGTCGCGGGCCTGGATCTCCAGTTCCTGGATGGCCTCTTCCACCGTCCCACGCAGATCGAGGGCCTTCAGCTTCAGGTCCATCACCCCGCTCTCGAGCTTGGTGATCATGTCGAGGTCCTCCACGATCTTCATCAGCCGGTCCACCCCGTTGGAGGCGCGGTTCAGGAAATCCCGGTTCACTTTCTCATCCTCCAGACCACCCTCGAGCAGGGTGAGGATGTAGCCCTGGATGTTGAAGATGGGCGTCTTCAGTTCATGCGCCAGATTGCCGATGAACTCGCGTCGGAACTTCTCCCTTTCCTCCAGCACCTTGATCTCCGTGCGCCGCTCGCGCGCCCATTCACGGACCTCGTTGTTCACCCGATCGATGGCATCCCCGGCGGGCTCCGGAGGCTCGCCGGCGGGCCGGTTCCGTTTCAGGTTGTGCACGGTGCGGTACAGCACCTTGATGCGGCTGTTCACGAACTGCTCGATGGCCATGGAGAGGACACCGTAGGCGATGCCGAAGAGCACGACGGCCGACAAGAAGGGCACCCACATGCCCAGCGGACCGTCCATCAGGGAGACGCTCACCCCCACCAGAATGCCGCCCCCGATCGCGGTGACCAAAGCCGCAAGTACCGAGACCTGCCGGGTGGTGAGCTGTGCCATTCAACGCGTAGGTGTGGACTTTGGAGCGCGCGGGGACAAAGGTAGACCGAACCCAGCACGAACCTTCGAAATGCCTCGTCAGGCAAGCACTTCAGCTCATTCTTAACATTCCCGAAACACTGTCGGACTACCTTCGCGGCCCTTTCGTGATCATGCGCTTCGGTCTGCTCGAATTCCTCACCCTTGTCGGCTCCCTGGGCCTCTTCATCTACGGGATGAAGGTGACCAGCGAGGGGCTGCAGAAGGTGGCTGGTGGCCGTATGCGCAACCTGCTGCGCGCCATGACCTCCAACCTCTTAACCGGGGTGCTCACGGGCTTGTTCAGCACGGTGGTCGTGCAGAGCTCGGGGGCCATCACCGTGATGGTGGTGAGCTTCGTGAACGCGGGTCTGCTGAAGCTGCGGCAGGCCATCAGCGTGATCATGGGCGCCAACATCGGCACCACGATCAAGGCGCTGCTCTTCAGTTGGGCGGTATTCACCGACCTGAGCATCACGCGCCTGGCGATCCCCATCATCGGCCTGGCCTTCCCCCTGCTTTTCCTGCGGACCGATCAGGCCAAGGCATGGGCGGAATTCCTCATCGGCCTCGCGTTGCTCTTCCTGGGCCTGGAGTTCATGAAGCACTCGGTCCCGCCTCCATCGCCGGAAGCGCTCGCCTTCCTGCGCGACTTGAGCGGTATGGGGATGTTCTCGGTGCTGCTCTTTGTGCTGATGGGTGTCGCCCTCACCATCGTGATCCAGCGGTCCAGCGCCTCGATCGCGCTGACAATGATGCTCTGCGAGAACGGGACCATCGGCTACGAAATGGCCGCAGCGCTGGTGCTGGGGGAGAACATCGGCACCACGCTCACCGCCAACATCGCAGCGTGGGTCGCCAACGTGTGGGCCAAGCGCGCCGCACGCGCACACTTCCTGATCAAGGTGATCGCCGTGTCATGGGCCCTGCTCCTGTTCCACCCCTACCTGCATGTGCTGGACCGCACGGTGACCGCCATGTTCGGCGCTTCGCCCTACGAGAGCCCGACCCAGGTGAAGTGGGCGCTCACCTTCCTGCACATCTCCCTCAATGTGCTGAACACCGTGTTGCTCATCGGCTTCATCCCCGTGCTGGAGCGAATTGTCACTTGGATGGTTCCCGTGCGCAGCGAGCTGGACGAGGAATATCGGTTGGAATACCTGGAGGGAGACATCCCGCTGAGCCCGGAGGTCTCCCTGCTGGAGGCCCGCAAGGAGATCGCCAAGTTCGGGCGGCTCACCCATGAGATGTTGCACATGGTGCGCGAACTGCTCACCGCAAAGGACCAGCGGATCCGCGATGGCCTCATGGACCGCATCGCCAAGTACGAGCAGATCACCGACCGGATCGAGGTGGAGGTGGGCAAGTACCTCACCAAGACCAGCACCGAGGTGCGCAACGAAGAGGTCTCCGCTGAGATCCAGGGCATGCTGGGCATCATCGGTGACCTGGAGCGCATCGGGGACATCTTCTTCCAGATGAGCAAGGCCATGGAGCGCAAGCTGACCGACCGTCTCTGGTTCACACCCGAGCAGCGGAGCAACCTGCTGGAGATGCTCGACCTGCTCGAACAGGCCTTCGTGGTGATGCACCGGAACCTGGACGTAGAGGGCGGGGCGGTCTCCCTGGACGAGGCCGTGGAGGCCGAACAGCGGATCAACCAGAAGCGGGACCAGCTGCGGCGTGCGCACCTGCGGAGCATCGAGTCCGGCGACTACAACGTGAAGAGCGGACTGGTCTACAACGATCTGTTCTCCAGTTGCGAGAAGGTGGGCGACCACCTCATCAACGTGTCCGAGGCCCGGTATCAGGAGTCCTGAGGTCCCGGCTCAGGGCAGGACGATCGGTGTGGTCTCCACCTGATTGCTGATGTTCAACGCGCGGTCCAGCAGTTGCACCTTGTAGCGGACCGTGTCGAACGTGTCATAATGGTAGAGCGAGAACGGGGCGAGCGCAATGGCGATCTCTCCCTCCAGGGCCTTGTTCTGTCCGGTGGGCGTCAGGTTGGGCACGCGATACACCAGCGGTTGCGGAAAGGTGACCGGCGTCCAGGAACCGTTGCGCAGCTCCTGGTACTCCAAGCGCAGGTTGCTGTAATTCGGGGTGCCCGGTGCGTAGGGTGGGAAGGTGTCACCCGGATTCAGGCCCACATCACCATCGCCATCGGTGAAGGTGATCACGATCGATGCTGAGTCGCCGACCAGATCGAAGGCCTTGAAGGTGATGCGTGGTTCGGGCGGGAACTCCTCCGTGCGCAGGCAAGCGGGAAGCAGCAGGCCCATGGCACCCAGCAGCAGGGGTACTTTTGCCCATCGTGATACGCGCCGTTCCATTTTCCCAAAGGTAAGCTCCATCGAACCGTCCGCCATGCCGCACGACCTGGAGCTCCTGCTCGACCGGCCATTCCATGTGGAAGGTACCGAGGCGTTCAACGCTCTGGCGATCGACTTATTTCGGCTGCATGCCCGGCGGAACCCGGTGTACGGCCGGTTCCTGGAAGCCCTGGGGGCCGATGTATCCGCCGTGACCCATTTCCAGCAGATCCCGGCCCTGCCCATCGGGCTGTTCCGGAACCACCGGGTGCTGCTGGAGGGTGTGGAAAGCGCCCTCCACTTCACCAGTAGCGGAACGACCGGCGCCACCACCAGCACCCACCATGTGCCCTGGCCGGCGGTGTACGAACGGTCGTTCATGGACTCGTTCACCCAGGTCTACGGCCCCGTATCGAACTGGCGCATCCTGGCCCTGCTGCCTGCCTACTTGGAGCGCACGGGCAGCTCGCTGGTGTACATGGCCGATCACCTGATCCGGGCCAGCGGCGATCCACTGAGCGGCACGTACCTGTACCGCTACGATGAACTGGCCGATGTGCTGCGCCGATCCGAGGCCGAGGGACGGAGGACCCTGCTGCTGGGCGTCACCTTCGCGCTGCTGGACCTGGCCGAACGTCACCCCATTCCTTTGCGACACACCACCATCCTGGAGACCGGTGGCATGAAGGGCCGACGCCCGGAGATCGTGCGGGAGGAACTGCACCGCATCCTGAAGGAAGCCTTTCACGTGCCGGCGATACACAGCGAGTACGGCATGACCGAACTGCTCTCCCAAGCGTGGAGCACCGGCGGAGGGCTCTACCGGTGCCCACCTTGGATGCAGGTGCGCATCCGCGACACCAACGACCCCCTCTCCTACTTGGGACCCGGACGCACCGGGGGCATCGACGTGTTCGACCTGGCCAACATCGGCAGTTGTCCCTTCATCGCCACGCAGGACCTTGGAAAGGTGCATGAGGACGGAGCCTTCGAGGTGCTGGGGCGATTCGACCACAGCGATGTGCGCGGCTGTAACCTGCTGGTGGAGACCTAGGCCCCCACCTTCACCAGGAAGTAGTTCTTCTTGCCGCGTTGCAGCAGGATGAAGCGACCGCCCAGAAGGTCATCCTTGGTCACCACACGGTCCTCGCCTACCTTCTCCCGGTTCACGGCGATACTGTTCTCCTTCAAGGCGCGACGGGCCTCGCCCTTGCTGGGGAGGAAACTGCACACCTCACTGAGCAGGTCGGCCACGGGAATGCCGGTCGCCAGCGCATCGCGGCTCACTTCGGCTTGCGGCACGCCATCGAACACATCGAGCCATTGCTGCTCGGTGAGGCCGGCCAAGGCCTCGGCGGTCGCGTTGCCGAAAAGGATCTCTGTCGCCGCCAGCGCGCCGTTCAGCTCCTCCTGCCCATGCGCCCGCCGCGTGATATCCGCCGCCAATTCGCGTTGCAGCAGGCGCTTGTGCGGTGCGGCGGCATGCTCGGTCGTCAACGCCTCGATCTCCTCCCTGCTTCGGGTGGTGAAGGTCCGCAGCAGGCGTGGTGCATCCTCGTCGGTGCTGTTCAGCCAGAACTGGTAGAACTTGTAGGGCGAGGTCCGCTTGGGGTCCAGCCACACATTACCGCCTTCGCTCTTGCCGAACTTGCTGCCATCGGCCTTGGTGAGCAGCGGACTGGTGACGGCATACGCCTCACCACCGCCCATGCGCCGGATCAGTTCCGTGCCGGTGGTGATGTTGCCCCATTGGTCGCTGCCGCCCATCTGCACGCTGCAGCCCTTGTGCTTCCACAGCCAGTAGAAATCGTAGCCCTGCACCAGCTGGTAGCTGAACTCGGTGAAGGAGATGCCGGTCTCCAGGCGCTT
>CAUJFM010000080.1 GCA_963169595.1 Bacteroidota bacterium
CGATGACGGTCTTGCCACCACGGGCAACGATACCTGGAACAACAACTGTCAGTGCGTGGGCCTGTTGATCGATTGCGAAGGAGTGGCCGGCGGCACTGCACTGCCAGGAACGGCGTGCAACGACAATAACCCGAACACGAGCAACGACACTTGGAACAGCAACTGTCAGTGTGTTGGAGTTCTGCCCAATGACTGCCTAGGTGTACCTGGTGGAACGGCTCAGCCCGGAACCGCCTGTGATGATGGCTTGGCCACCACGGGTAACGACACCTGGAACAGCAACTGCCAGTGCGTGGGTCTGTTGATCGATTGCGAAGGGGTCGCTGGTGGCACCGCGCTACCGGGAACTGCTTGCAATGACGGTCTTGCCACCACGGGCAACGATACCTGGAACAACAACTGTCAGTGTGTGGGCCTGTTGATCGATTGCGAAGGAGTGGCCGGCGGCAGCGCCCTGCCCGGCACGGCGTGCAACGATGGCAATGCGTCCACGATCAACGATACGTGGAACTCGAACTGCCAGTGTGAAGGCACGTTGCTTCCGAACGATTGCAATGGTGTTCCCGGTGGTTCTGCGCTTCCCGGCACCCCGTGCGATGATGGTCTGGCCACCACGGGCAATGACACGTGGAACGCCAACTGCGAATGCGTTGGTCAGCTGATCGACTGCGAAGGAGTGGCTGGCGGCAGCGCCCTGCCCGGCACGGCGTGCAACGATGGCAATGCGTCCACGATCAACGATACGTGGAGCTCGAACTGCCAGTGCGAAGGCACGTTGCTTCCGAACGATTGCAATGGTGTTCCCGGTGGTTCTGCGCTTCCCGGCACCCCCTGCGATGATGGTCTGGCCACGACGGGCAACGACACGTGGAACGCGAACTGCCAGTGCGTGGGTCAGCTGATCGACTGCGAAGGAGTGGCCGGCGGCAGCGGCCTGCCCGGAACTCCCTGCGACGATGGTGTCATCGGTACGATCAACGACACCTGGACGAATGATTGCCAGTGCCAGGGCACACCGACCAACTGCACGGAGAACATCACGCTGAACATCACCGTGGACGCATTCGGTAGCCAGACGACCTGGACGATCTTCGAGGCCGGAACGTCCAATGTGGTGACCCAGGGTGGCCCCTACCCGGATGGCATCGCCGGCTCGGTGATCATTGAGGAGCGCTGTGTTCCTGCCGGATGCTACCGTTTGGTGGTGAATGACGCCGCTGGTGATGGCATCAGCGGTGGTGGCTACGTCCTGCGCACCAGTGGTCCCAATGGCCAGCGTGTCATTGACAATAGCAACAACGGAGGGTTCGCCAGCACCAGCGCCATCATCGGTGGTGCTGGGTTCTGCCTGCCCGTTGGCAACGATCGCCTCATCTTCACCAGCTGCGATAAGCTTGATTGGGTGAGCGGTCAGTTCATCGTTGCTGCACCCAACCCGGCAGTAAGCGCCCTGTGGGTGCCTGATGCTCCGAACGACCAGCAGAGCAGCACGACCGGGTACCAGTTCTGGTTCTTCGATCCGAACGGTACCTATGGTTATGCCCGATTCCGCAGCCACGCGACCTCGGATGGCTACCCGGCGGACGGTCCCACGCGTGCCTGCCACCTGCGCATCAACAACTGGAGCCCCAACCAGATCCCGACCGGTGTGCTGATGAACGTGAAGGTCCGCAGCCGCATCGATGGGGTGAACAGCACCTGGGGCCCCGCATGCCGCTTCAAGATCGACCCCGTACAAGCCGCCTGTCCGCTCACCAAGCTGAACGACATCCCGGGCAGCGTCACCTTCAGTTGTGGGGTTACCCGTGGCTGGGGTGGGTCCAACCGCCTGTGGGCGCGTCCGGTGGAAGGTGCCACTCAGTACCAGTTCCGCTTTGAGAGTGGAGAGATCTCTCCCCTTGTGCGGACCACGACCACCCAGACGCTCTCGCTCAATTGGACCCCCGCACTTCCTCCTGGTACGTACTCGGTCCAGGTGCGTGCGTTCAAGAACGGTCAATGGTGCGCAACCAACCTGCCTTGGGGCGATGTCTGCAACGTGACCATCACCGGAACTCAGTCAGGCAGTGGTATGGCTACTGTGGGTGGCGCGGAACTGTTCGAGGCCAGCCTTGCGCTGTTCCCGAACCCCAACAACGGCGATCAGCTCACGGTGAGCCTGAGCGCGGTTGAGGAAGGCGTGCGTACCGTGAGCGTGGACATCTTCGACATGAACGGTGCCCGCGTGAGCGCACAGACCCTCGCTGTGAACGATGGCCGACTCTTCGAGCAGGTCGCTGTGAACGACCTGGCCAGTGGCCTCTACATGGTGAACATCACTGCCGGTGGCAAGCGCTACACCGAGCGATTGGTGATCAGCAAGTAAGCCGTCCAACCGACCTTTCAAGCGAAAGCGCCCGCCATCCGGCGGGCGCTTTCGCTTTCTGGCTTCAAGCTGAGCACGGACAGTGCCATTGAGCTGTAACGTCCCAGGTCGGATAGGAGGGGGGCTGGGTGTGGAGGTCATCACTACAGGGGCGGTGTTGCATAGCAGGTGGTACGCATCCATGAGGAACGCGCGGTCACAACAACAGAAAAGGGCCGCACTTCGGTGCGGCCCTTTTCCAAGGAAATGAGCGGGAAGCTCAGTAGTAGATCAAGCGGCGGACCTTGGCCACATGCTTGGCCAGGCGTATCACCTGCTTGGTGTACCCGAACTCGTTGTCGTACCAGGCATAGAGCACCACGCTCTTGCCATCAGGCGCCACGATGGTGGCGTTGCTGTCGAACACGCTGCAGCAGGTGTCGCCGATGATGTCGCTGCTCACCAGTTCGGGGTCCATTTGGTAGTGGATCTGGTTCACCAGCTCACCCTCGAGGGCCGCCTTGCGGATCATCGCGTTCATGGCGGGCAGGTCGGCGATGGGCTTTTTCAGCGTGAGGTTCATGATGGCCAGCGAACCGTTCGGCGTGGGCACACGGACCGCGTTCGCCGTGAGCTTGTCCTTCAGGCTCGGGATGGCCTTGGAAACGGCCGTGCCGGCACCGGTGCTGGTGATCACCATGTTGATCGCAGCTGACCGGCCACGACGGGGACCCGTGTGGTAGTTGTCCAGCAGGTTCTGGTCGTTGGTGTACGCGTGCACCGTTTCAATGTGGCCTTTCTCAATGCCCAGGTTGTCCTCCACCACCTTCAGGATGGGGCAGATGGCATTGGTGGTGCAGCTGGCGGCGCTGAAGATCTTCTCGTTCTCGATGTCGAGGTCCTTGTGGTTGATGCCGTACACCACGTTCGGGATCTCCTTGCCAGGAGCGGTGAGGAGCACCTTGGCCACACCCTTGGCCTTCAGGTGGCGCTCCAGGTCGGCGCGCTTGGTGAAGGCACCGGTGTTGTCGATCACCAGTGCGTCCTTGATGCCATAGGCGGTGTAGTCCACGTCCTCCGGGTTGGCGGCAGCGATGAGCTGGATCAGCTGACCGTTCACCCAGATGGCCTTGTTGGGTACATCCTCGATCACCGTGCCCTTGAAGGTGCCGTGCACACTGTCGTTGCGCAACAGCGCGGCGCGCTTCACGATCTCGGCGTCGGTGAGCGTGCGGGTCACGATGGCGCGCAGACGCAGCTGCTGGCCTTTGCCGGCCTGCTTCACCAGCTCACGCGCGGCGATGCGGCCGATGCGCCCGAAGCCGTACAACACCACATCGCGTGGCTCGAACTTGTGCTTATCCTGACCGATGAACCCGGAAAGGGTGGTGGACAGGAAGCCCTTCAGGTCCTTCTTGCCGCCCTGGATGTAATCCCAGGTGAGCTTGCCGATGTCGATCTTGCTTGGCGCCAGGTCGAGCTCGAGCAGTCCGCGGGCCACATCGGCTGCGGTGAAGATGTCGATCGGTTTCTCCACCACCTTGTCAGCGTAGTTGAAGAGGTTGATCACCTCCGAGATGCTGATGTCGATCAGGTGGTTGCGGAAGAACACCAGCTCCACGCCGCGGCCGTACATCAGCTGGCCTACGGAGTTCTCCAGATCGACGGCCGCCTTTTCGCGGTCCACATATTCCTTCAGGCCGGCCTCGTAACCGGTCTTTGCTTCCAGGGTCTGCATTGCGAAGTGTAAGGGGTATTGGTTGCTTGGTGGTGTGGGAAAGGACGTGCCCCGCCGGTGGGCGGGGCACGCAGGGTCATCCGAGGTAGGCTTTCAGCAGCTTGCTTCGGCTGGTGTGACGCAATCGCCGGATCGCCTTTTCCTTGATCTGGCGCACTCGTTCACGGGTCAGGTCGAACTTGGCACCGATCTCCTCCAGGGTGAGGCCGTGGTTGATGCCGATGCCGAAGAAGAGCTTCACCACGTCGCGTTCGCGCTCGGTGAGGGTGCTCAACGCCCGCTCGATCTCCTTGGCCAGTGACTCGTTCAGGAGCAGGCGGTCGGCCGGGGCGCTGTCGTTGTTGGGCAGCACATCGAGCAGGCTGTTGCTCTCGCCCTCCACGAAGGGGGCGTCCATGCTGATGTGACGGCCGCTCACCTTCATGGTGTCCGCCACCTTCTCGGCGGGCAGGTCCAGCAGGGTGGCCAGCTCATCCGCGCTGGGCGGACGCTCGAACTCCTGCTCGAGCTTGGCGAACGCCTTGTTGATCTTGTTCAGCGAGCCCACCTGGTTCAGCGGCAGGCGCACGATGCGGCTCTGCTCGGCCAGGGCCTGCAGGATGCTCTGGCGGATCCACCACACGGCGTAGCTGATGAACTTGAAGCCGCGGGTCTCATCGAAGCGCTGGGCCGCCTTGATCAGGCCCAGGTTCCCCTCGTTGATGAGGTCGGGAAGGCTCAGGCCCTGGTTCTGGTATTGCTTGGCCACGGACACCACGAAGCGGAGGTTGGCTTTCACCAACTTTTCCAAGGCCCGACCATCACCCTCCTTGATACGCCGGGCGAGCTCGACCTCCTGGTCGGCGGTGATCAGACCTTCCTTGCCGATCTCCTGCAGGTACTTGTCCAGCGACTGGCTCTCCCTGTTCGTGATCGACTTCGTGATCTTGAGTTGACGCATCCTTGATGCCACGGTGATAAGGTCTTAGAGGGTTGGTATCAGATGATCTGCAGCGGCATCGATCGTTCCGGGGATGCGTTCGGCGCTGGACCGCAAAGGTACGGCCCCCGGTGGCTACCGGGCAAGGCCGGCGCGGCGGTTCGTGGCAGGTCGAGAAAGGGGCTGTTCCTCAGCATGTTCAGAGCCCCAGTCCGTAATAGGCACGCATGCCGTTCGGATAGACCCCCTCGATCAGCACGCCGCCCCGTTTGCCTTTCAAGACACGGTCCAGGTCCTCCGGGGTGCGGATCACTTCCTGATCGATGCGGGTGATGATGAACCCATCCTTGATCCCGGCTGCCCGGAACTTGCCCCCGTTCACCGCCGTCACCTTCACCCCGTGCTCCAGTTTCAGGGCCTTCAGCTCATCTGCTGATGCGGTGCGGCACTCCGCCCCCAGGGCGTTCATCGTCTCTGTGCGCGGGCGGGTGTTGTTCACCGCCACATTGCCCTCACGCCCCCGCAGGGTCACGTCCACCACGCTCTCGCGGCCATCCCGCAGCACCGTCACCGGCACGCGGTCGCCAGGCCGGAACTTGCCCACCTGTTCCTGCAACTGGGGCACATTGTCCACGTTGATGTTGCCGACCTTCACAATGATGTCGCCGTTCTTGATGCCGGCCTTCTCAGCGGCCCCTCCGTCGGTGAGGCCGTTCACATAGACGCCCTTGGGGCGGTCCAGTTTCAGCTCGGAGGCCAGCTTGGTGTCGATGTCCTGGATGCTCACCCCGATGTAGGCCCGCTGCACGCTGCCGAACTCCATGAGGTCGTTGGTGACCTTGCGCACGATGTTGGCCGGGATGGCGAAGCTGTAGCCCACGTACTGGCCCGTGGCGCTGGCGATGGCCGAGTTGATGCCGATCAGTTCACCCTTGGCGTTCACCAGGGCGCCACCACTGTTGCCCGGGTTCACGGCCGCGTCGGTCTGGATGAAGGACTCGATGGGGAAGATGTCCCGCGAGGGGTCGTTCTGGAGCAGGTTGAGGTTCCGAGCCTTGGCACTGACGATGCCGGCGGTCACCGTGCTGGTCAGGTTCATCGGGTTGCCCACGGCCAGCACCCATTCGCCCACCTTCACATCATCCGAGTTACCGAAGGCCAGGATCGACAGGTCATCCGCGTCGATCTTCAGCAGGGCCAGGTCCGTGCTGGGGTCGCGCCCGATCACCTTGCCCTCGAACGCCCGCCTGTCATTGAGGTGCACCATGATCTTGTCGGCGCCCTCGATCACGTGGTTGTTCGTCACCACATATCCGTCTGGTGAGATGATCACGCCCGAGCCGGCACCTTGGCGCAATTGCTGGGTGCTGGGCGCCCGGTATCCCCAGAAGAAATCAGCAAAGGGGTCGCGCACGGTGACGGCTGTTTCGGTGGTCACGTGCACCACCGCGTTCACGGATTCCGCTGCAGGTTCGATGAAGTCGACCGCCACGGTGGTGCCGCCGGACGGTCCTGGAAGGTTCACGTAACGGACGGGCAATTGGCTGGCGCTGGTGGAGACCTGCGGCACAACATGACGGTCCAAGAGGTCGCGGCCGCCCAAGGCCAACAGGGCCCCGGCGAAGGCCATTGAGATGTAGGCGAGCGTACGTTTCATGGGATGATCCAAGTTCAGGTTCACGAGATGGCGATCAAAGTTCATGCCTGCTACATGGGGTTGAACGTTCTGACAGGCCTTGTCAGCCGTGATGTCGCGTTAAAATGTGTTGATCGCGGCCTGCGCCGAGGGACCGATATTTGCAACCGACCATGAACCTCTCCTTCTCCAAATGGCAGGGCACCGGCAACGACTTCGTGCTGGTGGATGACCGCGCCGGACTGCTCCAAGGCCTGGAAGAGGACCTGGCACGTCGCCTTTGCGATCGCCACTTCGGCATCGGTTCGGATGGTCTGATCCTGATCCGGAAGTCCATCGACGTGGGTGCCGACTTCCACATGGAGTTCCTCAATCCGGACGGCAGCCGCAGTTTCTGTGGCAATGGCAGCCGGTGCGCCTTCGCCTACTGGAGCCGTTCGCTGGAAGGTGGCCCACAGGGAAGCTTTACCGCCATTGATGGGAGGCATATGGGGAAGTGGGAGAGTGCTGAGGTGAGCATCAGCCTGCCCGATCTGCCACTGGTGCACATCGATCTCGCAGAGCCCGGCACCGACTTCGTGAACACCGGATCGCCGCACGAGCTGGTCTGGGTACCCGCGGTGGATGGCGTGCCGATCACCGAGGATGGACCGCGGCGACGCTACGCCCCCCGCCATGGTGCGGGTGGTAGCAACATCAACTACGTCCAGCGGACGGATGATGGGTTACGCATGCGGACCTACGAGCGTGGTGTGGAGGCCGAGACCCTGAGCTGCGGCAGCGGGGTGGTGGCCGCGGCACTGAGCGCGGTCCAGCGCGGGGTGGCGACCCCTCCCGTGCTGGTGGATACACGTGGCGGACGGCTCACGGTGCATGCGCATAGGGAGGAAGCGGGCTATTCGGATGTGCGCCTGGTTGGGCCTGTCAAGGAGGTGTTCACCGGCACGATCGAGCTCTGATCCATGGCCAAGCGCAAGAGCTCCGTTGGGTTGAAGGTCGTTCTGCTGCTCCTGGCGCTGGCTGCGGGAGGTGCTTGGTACATGTGGCGCACCGTGGTGGGGCCGGGTGTCCGGTTCGAGGAGCCCAGCAAAGTGCTCTACATCCGTACAGGGGCGGACATCGATGAGGTGATCGACAGCCTGGTGGCCATGGGAGCGGTGGAACATGCCCAAGGCTTGCGCTGGCTGAGCGAGCGCAAGAACTACGCGGCCCGGGTGCGCCCTGGACGTTATCGGATCGAGCGGGGCATGAGCCTGAACGCCTTGGTGAACCGCCTGCGGGCCGGGGAGCAGGAGCCCGTGCGCATCACCTTCTCCAACATGCGTTACCTGCATGACCTGGCCGGTAAGCTGGGCCGTGGTCTGGAGCCGGATTCCCTGGATTTCCTCTCCGCCTTCATGGACGCCGAACGGCAGGGCGCGCTGGGCCTCGCGCCGGAAACGATGATCACCCTCTTCATCCCGGATACCTACGAGTTCTGGTGGACCACCACCCCGGACCAGTTCATCCGGCGGATGCAGCGGGAGCATGAGGCCTTTTGGAACGCCCAGCGGCGCAAGAAGGCCGGGGACCTGGGATTGACCCCGGAGCAGGCGTCAACGCTCGCCTCCATCGTGCAGGCGGAAACGGTGCGGATGAGCGATGCGCCGCGCATTGCCGGGGTCTACCTCAACCGCTTGCGCATCGGCATGCCCCTTCAGGCCGACCCCACCCTGAAGTTCGCGCTGGGCCTGGACTCGGTACGCCGCGTGCTGCATACCGACAAGCTCGTGGATTCCCCCTACAACACCTATCGGAACATGGGCCTGCCCCCGGGTCCGATCAACATGCCCGAAGGTCGCTTCATCGACGCGGTGCTGAACGCCGAACGCCACGAGTTCCTTTACTTCTGTGCCCGCGCCGACCTCAGCGGGTATTCCGATTTCTCCCGCACCTACGAGCAGCACCAGGTCTACGCGCGGCGCTATCAGAAGGCGCTCAACGAGCGGGGCATTTATCGGTAGAGCGGCAACCCCTTCCGTTTGCCATCGTAGAAGCGGCTATTTTCGCCGACCATTGCAGCATTTTCAACGATGAACAAGATCAAGTTCGGGACCGACGGATGGCGTGCCATCATCGCGCAGGAT
>CAUJFM010000081.1 GCA_963169595.1 Bacteroidota bacterium
CCTGCGGAGAACCTGTCCGACACCGGCCGCCCGCCGCCGATACCTTTGTCCCGCAATTCCCACCCATGTCCGTTCTGACCACCGAGGACCGCCAGGTCCGTTTCGAGCGCGGTAGCCACAGTGAGGCCTTCCTGCTGAGCACCTACGAGAAGCTCGTTTACCCCCGCATCATCGAGGAGAAGATGCTGAGCCTGCTGCGGCAGGGCAAGATCAGCAAGTGGTTCAGCGGCATCGGCCAGGAGGCCATCAGCGTGGGTGCGGCCATGGCCCTGCACGAGGAGGAGTACATCCTGCCCATGCACCGCAACCTGGGCGTGTTCACCACGCGCGGCATGCCCTTCGCCAAGCTCTTCGCGCAGTGGCAGGGAAAGGCCACCGGCTACAGCAAGGGCCGCGAGCGCAGCTTCCACTTCGGCAGCCAGGAGCACCGGGTGGTGGGCATGATCAGCCACCTGGGCCCGCAGATGGGCATCGCCGATGGCATCGCGCTGGCCCACAAGCTGAAGAAGGAGAACCGCTGCACCATCGTCTTCACCGGCGATGGCGCCACCAGCGAGGGCGACTTCCATGAGACCGAGACCGTGGCCGCCGTGTGGGACCTGCCGGTGCTCTTCATCATCGAGAACAACGGCTACGGACTGAGCACGCCCAGCCACGAGCAGTTCCGCATGAAGAGCTTCGTGGACAAGGCCATCGGTTACGGCATCGAGGGCGTGCAGATCGCGGGGAACAACATCCTGGAGGTCTACAACAACCTGGCGAAGCTGGCCGACAGCGTGCGCGAGAACCCGCGGCCGATCCTGGTGGAGTGCATCACCTTCCGCATGCGGGGCCACGAGGAGGCGAGCGGCACCAAGTACGTACCCAAGGAGCTGTTCGAGGAGTGGGGCAAGAAGGACCCCGTGAACAACTACGAGACCTGGTTGATCAGCCAGGGGATCCTGAGCGTGGCCAAGCGCGACGAGATCCGCGCCCGCCTGAAGGACGGCATCGAGGAAGACCTGAAGCACGCCTTCGAGGAACCGGAACCGGTGCCGGACGCGGAACGGGAGATGGCCGATGTCTACGCACCAGAAGGGATCGATGGCACCCGTAGCGTCGACCCACCGGGTCGACCGACTGTGCTGCCAACAGAACCTACCGCCACCGGCGCCCCGGAAAAACGCATGATCGACGCCATCCAGGAGGGCCTGCGCCAAAGCATGGAGCGCCACCCCGGATTGGTGCTGATGGGGCAGGACATTGCGGAGTACGGCGGGGCCTTCAAGATCACCGAAGGCTTCGTGGAGCAGTTCGGCAAGGACCGAGTGCGCAACACGCCGCTGTGCGAGAGCGCCATCCTCGGTGCTTCGCTGGGCTTGAGCATCAAGGGCATGAAGGCCATGATGGAGATGCAGTTCGCCGATTTCGTCAGCGAGGGCATCACCCAGATCTGCAATAACCTGGCGAAGATGCATTACCGCTGGGGCCAGAACGCCGACGTGGTGGTGCGGATGCCCACCGGCGCGGGCGTGGGCGCGGGGCCTTTCCACAGCCAGAGCAACGAGATGTGGTTCGTGAAGACACCGGGCCTGAAGGTGGTGTTCCCGAGCAACCCCTACGACGCCAAGGGCCTGCTGATGACGGCCTTCGACGACCCGAATCCGGTGATGTTCTTCGAGCACAAGGCCATGTACCGCAGCATCAACGGACCGGTGCCCGAGCAGCCGTACAGCATCCCCTTCGGCAAGGCACGCGTGGTGCGCGAAGGATCGGCGATGAGCATCATCACTTACGGCATGGGTGTGCATTGGGCAACGGATGTGCAGAAGGAGACCGGCATCGACATCGACATCATCGACCTGCGCACCTTGGTACCGCTGGACGTGGAGACCATCCTGGCCAGCGTGAAGAAGACCGGCAAGGTGCTGTTGCTGCACGAGGACACGCTGACCGCCGGCTTCGGTGGCGAGCTGGCGGCCATCATCGCTGAGCATGCCTTCGAGCACCTGGACGCACCGATCGTCCGCGTGGCCAGCTGGGATACCCCGGTGCCCTTCGCCATCCCGTTGGAGCAGGGTTTCCTGCCGAAAGGAAGGTTGAAGGAGGCGGTGGAACGGTTGGCGGGGTATTGACGCTGGTCGACAATGCGCTGCCGGAGGTGTCAAGGAAGACCGCGTCAGGCCGCAAGGTCCATTGGCGGGGTCATTGGGCGCCGTGATTGGCGCGTGCAGGTCTGACGACCATCCATATACACCGACCGCGCAAAAGGACCAGCCAACGCTATTGGTAGCAGGATCTCCGCGACTGGCGCATACGGTACACCCATGCCCGGCCGATCGAGCGTATCATGCGCTCCAAGGCCAACGATCCACAAGGCTGGCCCCAGGTGCCGATCCCCGCTACCGCATCGCCACGGCCTGCGGCACCACCAAGGCATCGGCCGGCGGGGTGCCCGTGAGGCTTTCCAGGAACGCAACGATCTTCCGTATCTCGTCCGCGGTGAGCTCCTTGTTCAAGGAGGTGCGTGCCATCACGTCGACGGCCTTGCTCAGGTCGGCCACGCTGCCGTCGTGGAAATAGGGCCCCGTCCTGGCCACATTGCGCAGACCGGGCACCTTGAAGAGGTCCTTGTCGCTTTCCTTCTTGGTCAGGTCCATCAGGCCATGGTCCGCATCGGTGCTGCCCGTCAGGGGACGGAAATCCTGGTGCAGACCGAACTTATGGAACATGGTGCCGCCGACGCTCACGCCCATGTGGCAGGTGGTGCAGCCCACATCCATGAACAGGGCCAGGCCTTCCTTGGCCTCCGGCGTCAGCGCGGCCACATCCCCCTTCAGGAACGCGTCGAACGGGGAGGGCGTCATCAGCGTCCGCTCGAACGCGCCGATGGCCCGTTCCATGCCCTTGTAGGTGATCGGTTGTTTCTCATCGGGGAAGGCAGCGGCGAACAGCGCCTTGTAGCCGGGCACTTCACGCAGACGCTTCTCCACGAAGGCCCGGTCTGGCATCGCGTGCTCCACAGGGTTCAGTACCGGCATGCCAGCCTGCTCCTCCACGTCCTTGGCGCGGCCATCCCAGAACTGCATGCTGTGCAGCGCGGCATTATACACGGTGGGGGAGTTGCGTGCGCCGCGCTCCTTGGTGTCGCCCAGGGAGGTCTTCTCACCGTCCACCCCGAAATTGTCCAGCTTGTGGCAGCTGTTACAGCTGATGGTGCCGTTCATGCTCAGCCGGGTATCGTGGTATAGCAGCTTGCCCAGCGCCACCTTCTCGGGCGTCACCGGGTTCTCGGCACTCTCGGCCACATCGGGTAGTGCGGCGAACATTTTCTGAGCACGCTCCAGCAGGTCCTTGTCACCTGCGCCCCCGGTGGTACCGGGAGGAAGCGGCTTGTCCTTGTTCTCCGCACCTCCACCGCAGGAGGTCAGCAGGGCCAAGGTGAGCGGGCCGAGGATGGATCGTACGCTTGTTCTCATGGCTGGGTGCATTTCGGCGGCAAGTTTCCGCACAACCGTCCGGTGGCACCATGACCTCCGTCACCCTGCCGATCACCGCACCGCCACCCACACCATGCCTGCAGCGGCGGCCAGGGCCATGCCCACGAATCCGGGTGTCACGGTGCGGCGCAAGGCAGGGCCTCCCACCACTACCGCGATGCCGAACTTCACCAAGGTGTTCACTGTGGCGGCGATGAGTATGGTGACCTGCGCCTGGGTGGACCATCCCGGTTCACCCGCCATACGCGCCATGCTCAACGTGACGGCATCCACATCGGTGACGCCCGCCAGCGCACCGGCCACGTAGGTGCCGGCGTTCCCGAACCGTTCATCGGCCCAGACCACCAGCCAACGCACCAGTGCATAGAGCAGGGCGAACTGCAACGCCACCCGGAAATTGAGCGGATTGGTCAGCATTGGTTCGTCGTCGGGGGGATGCTTGCCCGCGGCCCGTTGCAGGAACCACGCCGCACCCAGGCCCGCCGCAGCGGTCAGCGTCAACGGGGCGGTCATCACCAGGGCCAGGTCCTTGTTCACCACGTACAGCTCCAGGAGCATGCGCAGGAACATGATGGCCGCAGAGGCCAGGATACCCATGGAAAGTGCGGCCAGCGCGGTGGACCGTTGGCGGGCCACACGGGCGAAGCTCAGGGCCACCGCCGTGCTTGAGACAAGTCCACCGATCACGCCGGCCAGCAGGGTGCCACGGCCCTGGCCCATCACCTTGGCCAGCAGATAGCCCACCAGGCTGATGCCCGAGACCAGCACCACCATGGTCCAGATCTCCTTCGGGTTCCATGTGCCATGCGGACCGTAGCCGACGTTGGGCAGGAAGGGGAGGACGAGCACCGAGATGATGACGAACTCGATGATGGCCCGCACCTCCTGCTCGGTGAGCATGGTGACAAAGCGGTGCAACGGGAGCTTGAAGGACAGCAGGAGCAGCACCAGCACGGCCACGATGATGATGAAGAGCAGGTGCCCTTCATAGGCCAGCCCGCCCAGCAGGAAGGTGATCAGGGCCGTGACCTCGGAGGTGGCCCCGATGTCGCCGCGCCGGATACTGGCCGCGTAGGAGGTGACCAGCAGGGCGATGAAGCCCACGAGGATGATGGCGAAGAACCAACCTCCGAGCGGCTCGGCGGACAGGGCTGCGAGGAAGCCCAGCAGGGCGATGAGGGTGAAGGTGCGCAGGCCGGCGAACTGCTTTTCCTGCGTGTTCGTATCGTCCACCGCACGTTCCCGGACCGTCTTGGCGAACTCACGTTCCAGCCCGATGAGGAAGCCGATGCCGACGGCCACAGCGAACCGCACCAGCAGGTGGACATCGGTCCCGTACCATACCTCGTTCAACTCCTCCATCGCGGCCGTTGGGTGGTGCAAGCTAGTCCAAGCGGGCCATGTGCGGAGTTGATGCGGGTCATCCCATGGCCCTTCGGCATACTTCATCTGCGGCGGTATGCACCGTTCCCCGCCGAGCGCCGATCTTCGCTGGCGGCACGCCTTGGCCATGGTGAAACGCAGGTCGAACATCATCAAGCGGTTCTGGAAACGGTTGGGCCCGGGCCTGGTCACAGGCGCCAGTGATGACGACCCGTCCGGTATCGCCACCTATTCCCAGGCGGGCGCCGTGCACGGTACCCAGTTGCTGTGGACGGCGGTTGTCACCTATCCGCTCATGGTGGCGGTCCAGGAGATGTGCGCGCGCATCGGCATCGTCACCGGCCGTGGGCTCATGGGCGTCATCCGTGAGCACTATCCCCAATGGCTGGTGCGGCTGGTGCTTCTGGCGAGCCTGCCACCGATCCTGCTCAACATCGGGGCGAACATCGCGGGCATGGGGGCGGTGGGCAACCTCCTTGTGCCCCGCGTGCCGGCCTGGGGCTTCTCCATCCTCTTCACGGCATTGCTGTTGTACGCCACGGTGGTCTGGACCTACCGCCGCATCGCCACCGTGATGAAGTGGCTGTGCCTGATCCTCTTCTGTTACGTGATCATCCCCTTCATCACGGACACCGATTGGACCGCGGCCCTGATCGATACCTTCCGTCCCACGCTGAGCACCGACGCGGCCTTCCTGCTCGCTGTGGTCGGCATCCTGGGCACCACCATCTCGCCCTACCTCTTCTTCTGGCAGGCCAGCATGGAGGTGGAGGAACGCAACCAGCGCGGTCTGGTGGTGGACCGCAAGGTGATCGGCGCCATGGAGACCGATGTGCGCAGCGGCATGTTGTTCTCCAACCTGGTGTTCTACTTCATCGTGCTCACCTGCGGCATGGTGCTCCACAAGGCCGGGGTCACGGGCATTTCCACCGTGGCCGAGGCTGCTGAAGCGCTACGTCCGCTGGCGGGGGATAGCGCGCACCTGCTCTTCGCCGTTGGTGTGATCGGCACCGGTTTCCTGGCGATACCCGTGCTGGGCGGTGCGCTCAGCTACATGATGGCCGAAATGTTCGACTGGCCGGAGGGCCTGGACAAGAAGTTCCACGAGGCACCCGGCTTTTATGGCACCCTGGTCCTTTCCCTGATCGTGGGCCTGGGCATCCACCTGAGCGATGTGGCGCCCTTCCAAGCGCTCCTGTGGACGGCCGTGCTCTACGGCCTCACCGCGCCGGTGCTCATCGCCATCATCCTGCGCATCTGCAACGACCGGCGGATCATGGGCGATTACGTGAACGGTCCGTGGCAGAACTTCTGGGGAGGGCTCACGCTGCTGTGCATGACGGCCGCGGCCATTGCCCTGCTCGTCGTGGGCCTGTGAGCGCTGGCCGTGGGCCCTTATCTTGGTCCTACACTGTTACCGCCATGCAACGTACCATTCTTCTCAGCCTCCTGTTCGCACCGGCCCTGCTCCATGCCCAACTGGTGATCAATGAAGTGGACTATGACCAGCCGGGCACCGATGCGGCCGAGTTCCTGGAGTTGAAGAACATCGGCAGCACACCCTATCCGTTGGATGAGGTGGCGGTGATCCTGGTGAACGGGTCGGGCGGTGCGCCGGCCACCTACCTCACCATCTCGTCCGATGCCTGGCCTGACCTCGCGCCGGGCGGCTATTTCGTGATCTGCGCCAACGGGTCCACGCCCAATTGCGGCCACCTGGCCACACCGGCCACCAACCTCATCCAGAACGGTGTGCCCGATGCCATCGCGCTGGTGAACACGGTGACCGATGAAGTGCTGGATGTGCTGAGCTACGGCGGCAATGTGGTGGGCTATGTGGAGGGGACCGGCACCACGGCGGTGGATGTGAACAGCGTGGATGAGCGCAGCCTGAACCGCTGGCCGGACGGCGCCGACACCAACAACAACGATGCGGACTTCCGCGTGGGATGCAGCACGCCGGGGGCCACCAACCTTGTGGACGATGTGTTGTGCGACGTGCCCTCCAGCCTCAACGAGATCGTGGCGGTCTCACCGCTCACCGTGCTGCCTGACCCATCGGGTGAGCGGCTGATCATCGCCTTCGGGGACCAGGGGCCGGTGACCTTCGAACTCTTCGGCCGCGATGGACAATTGCTGGACGTGCGCACCGTGGTGGGCCAGGCCAAGGCCGCCTGGAGCGTGCCAACAGCCGACCTACGCGGGCAGCTGGTGGTGGTGCGTGCGCGCACGGCCGCTCAGCAGCAGGTGCGCCGGGTGGTGGTGCCCTGATGCGCGCCTTTCAACAGTGCGTTGTGAACGGCCGCGCGGCCGCTCCGGGATCTTCCTGAGGATCAGCAGGATCAAGGCCTCCAAGCGGCGCCGAACGCAGGTCCCATCAACACGGGCCGTTTGGTAAACAGTGCCAGCAAGGGCCCTGAGCAGGCTGTTGCCCGCCGGACCTTGGCACCATGACAGCGGCGGTGTTCGAGGCCCGATGGAATCGCATCCTGCGTTCCCGGGAACAGGGCTATGAAGAACTGACGGATTTTCTGGGCCGGCATGCCAGCCTGGGCCCGCTGGTGCGCTGTGGCCTGTTGCGCAGGCGGGAGGAGAACGCCGAGTTCCAGCGCTACCATGGCTTCGTGCCCACGGCGCAGGGCGAGGAGTTCCTGCTGTACATCCCCGACAAGGAGCTGATCCTGGTGCGGCCGGAGAAGAGCGCCGCGCTCTACCTCACCCTGCAGGCCGATCCCGCGCCCAAGGCCGTGTTCAAGGAGACCTACGCCGAACCCACCGGTCCCCAGTTCGAGGCGATGCGTGAGATGCGTCGCAATGCAGGTCGGGATGTGTGGCGGGTGCAGCGCGCCGAGCAGTTGGAGAAGTTCCTGCTGCAGGGCTACATGGATATCCGTTCGTTCACCAAGCGCACCGGCACAGGTGAAGGGGCCCTGTTGCGCACCAACCTCTGCCGCCCACGCACGGAGCGTGCGCACGATCGTGCCCTGCACCTGGAACTGACCGAAGAGGGCGAACGGTTCCTCCACATCGCCGATCCATGGGAGCTGCTGCTCATCCGTCCCGGCATGGAGCTGCCCCTCTACGCCGTGTGCGAGCCGGAGAAGGCGGAGTATTGGTGCAACTTGCCCTGACCGATTAAGGGCGAACTTTGGGCCATGAACGTGGTCCGTGTGATCCTCGCGAGCGTCCTGCTGGGCGCGGTGTTGAACGGGCAAGCCCAGATCCCTTTCGATCTGGCCAAACCCGCGCGGACCTACCGCCTGCCGCCTGAACTGCTGGAGGTGAGCGCCCTCACCGATGTGGATGACCTGACGCTGGCCTGCCTGCACGACGAGGCGGCCATGCTCTACCTGTTCGATCTGCGGCAAGGTGTCATCGCACGGCGTTTCTCCTTTGGACATCCCGGCGACATGGAAGGCCTCACCCGCGTGGGCGATCAGTATTTCGCATTGCGCAGCGATGGCCTGGTCTATCGCCTATCCCTGAAGGACGATGCCGTGCAGTTGCTCGACACCTTCCGCCTCGCGCTCAGCAACCGCAACATCGAGGGCCTCGGGTACGACGAGCGCTTCGACCGGGTGCTGGTCTCACCGAAGGACATTCCCAAGGGCTCGCCGGAACTGCGTGATGTGCGGGTGATCCATGCCTTCGATGCGCGCACGGGCGAGGTGCTCCCGGAACCGGTGCTGACGCTGTCCATCAATACGCTGATCGACCAGGCACGCGCCAAGGGCCTCACCGTTCCCATGCGCACCACGGACAACGGCCGTGAGGTGCCCGCGCTCAAGCTCCGCTTTAGTTCCGTGGCGGTGGACTCCCGCTCGGACCTCATCTATCTGCTCAGCGCGGTGGACCGCATGGTGTTGGTGGTGGACCGGCAGGGGGACCTGGTGTACCTGGAGCAGTTGGATGCCCGTGCCCACCCCAAGCCCGAAGGCATCACCTTCCTGCCCGCTGGCGACCTGTTGATCTCGAATGAGGGCAAGGGCACGGCACCGTCCATCGTCCGGTTCTCGCGTACCTCCAAGTAGCGCGGTCCTTCACGCGTCGTCCTTTCGGCGGCCTTTCCCCACTTGGAAGTAGCCAACCTCGAAGCGGCGGAGCAGCTCGGCCACCCGCTTGGCCTGCGTGGCCTCGGTCTTCGCGCTGCCCACCCAGTAGCACATGTTGCGTTTCATGCCGGGCGTGAGCTTGTCCCACGCGGCCTTCATTTCGGGCAGGAAGTCGAGGGTTTCGGCCAATGCCTCTGGCAATTCCAGTTCATCGGGTGATGGGTGCTTCCAGAACTCCACCTGCACCGGGTCGCCCACGCGCTTCAGCTTGGCCGCCCTGCGGATGTCGCCGCCCAGGATGATGATGTGCACCCCGCTCTTCTGCGGCATCAACGCGCGGTCCACCGCTACGCCGTTCACCGTGCCCAGCACCCGCAGGCGTCCCTTGGTGCCGAACTCCTGCTCCACGTCGATGGGCACCTCCACGTACATGAAGGCCATCTGTGCGTTCATCTTCTCCAGCGGAGCGGTGAAGCGGTAGGTCTTGGCAGCGGTTTTCTTGGCCATGGTCACGGGTCGACCCGGTGGGTCGACGGTACGGATGCAGAGATCTAGCCCCCCGCCTTCTTCGCCTTGTATCCCTTCTCAGTGAGGTAGGCCATCACCTTGTCGCGGTGGTCGCCCTGGAGCAGGATCACGCCGTCCTTGGTGTTGCCGCCCACACCGCACTTGCTCTTCAGCGCGCGGCCCAGGTCCTCCAGGTCGGCGGGCTTGCCCACGAAGCCCACGATGCGCGTCACCTCCTTGTTGCCCTTCAGGCGGTCCAGGTGGATGCGGAGGTCCTGCTGCTGCGGGGGCAGGGTGGCGGGCTCCCGTTCGGTGCTCAGGCCTTTGTTGGTGCTGTACACAAGGCCACCGAGGTCGGAGAGGGTGGGGCGCTTCTTCATGCTTCGTCCGCCGGAGTTTAAGCGGAGGCGGGGTACAAAGTTCACCGCAAAGACGCAAAGCACGCCAAGGGAGCGTATTCAACTTTGCGCTCTTCGCGTCTTGGCGGTGAGTTCTCCTACTTCCACCATGTGATCAACGGCTGCGTTCGCTTCAGCCCGGGGTGGCGCGCGTCCTCCGAAGATGGCGTGCCGGACCCTCGCTCAGCGCGTCAGGTACCCGCCATCCACCGCGTAGTAGGCCCCGGTCACGAAGCTGGCCTTGTCGCTGGCCAGCCAGAGGACCAGTTCGGCCACCTCCTCCGGGCGACCCAGCCTGCCGATGGGATGGAGCGCTGCGATGCCGGCCATCTGCTCCTCGGAGAGGTTCTTGTCCAGCAGCGGCGTTCTGATGAAGCCCGGTCCCACGCTGTTCACACGGATGCCCTGGGTGGCGTACTCCATGGCGGCGTTCTTGGTGAGGCCTACCACGCCATGTTTGGCGGCCACGTAGGCGCTGCTGTAGGCAAATCCCACCTGCCCCAGGATGGAGGCGATGTTCATGATGCTGCCGCCACCGCTCTTCAGCATGGCCGGGATCTGGTAGCGCATGCCGTAGAACACGCCGTTCAGGTTCACCGCGATCACCTTCTCCCAACCGTCCAGCGGGTATTCCCCCGTGGGCGCGGCCGGACCGCCGATGCCCGCGTTGTTCACCGCCACGTCCAAGCGCCCGAAGGCCTTCATCGCAGCGGCCACAGCGGCCTCGCATTCCGCCGCCACGGACACATCGTTCCGCACGGTGACGGCCTCGCTTCCGGCTGCCTTCACCGCGCCCGCCACGCGTTCGCAACCGGCCATGTCCACATCCGCGAGCACCAGCCTGGCACCATGCTTCGCGAAGAGCAGTGCCACCGCCTCCCCGATGCCGGAGCCCGCCCCGGTCACCAGGACCACCTTGTTCTTCAGGTCCATGATCGTGTGTTGTTCCGCAAGACTACTCCCAGGGCAATGCCGCGGCCATGAGCTTGGTCAGCCTGCGGCGGATGCCTGCTAACTTCGCGGCCACAATACACTGGACCATGCCCGGCACGGAACTTTTCGGAGAAGAGGAGAAGAAGGAAGTGATGGACGTCCTGAACACCGGCGTCCTGTTCCG
>CAUJFM010000082.1 GCA_963169595.1 Bacteroidota bacterium
CACTGGGAGCTGGGCGAGGAATACGGCTTCCTGCACATGGACCTGGGCGTGAAGCTCACAGGGGCCGGCTTCCCGGTGTACAGTGGGCAGGGCGCCCGGCTGCAGCGCGCCCTCATCGCCTTCTTCCTGGACCGGGCCACCACCGCCGGCTATCGCGAGATCATCCCGCCGCACCTGGTAAACGCGGCCAGCGCCTTTGCCACCGGCCAGCTGCCCGACAAGGAGGGCCAGATGTACCACGCCACGGTTGACGACCTCTACCTGATCCCCACGGCCGAGGTGCCCATCACCAACCTGTACCGCGACGAGATCGTGGACGCGGACAAGCTGCCCGTGAAGCTGGTGGGCTACACCCCCTGCTTCCGCCGCGAGGCCGGCAGCTACGGCGCCCATGTGCGCGGCCTCAACCGCGTGCACCAGTTCGACAAGGTGGAGATCGTGCGGGTGGAGAAGCCCGAGGACAGCTACGCCGCCTTGGAGGACATGGTGGAGCACGTGAAGGGGCTGCTGCGCGACCTGGAACTGCCCTACCGCCAACTGTTGCTCTGCGGCGGTGACATGGGCTTCTCCAGTGCCCTCACTTACGACATGGAGGTGTACAGCGCCGCCCAACAACGGTGGTTGGAGGTGAGCAGCATCAGCAACTTCGAGACCTTCCAGAGCAACCGCCTGAAGCTGCGCTACCGCGGCGAGGACAAGAAGCCGCGCCTGGCCCACACCCTGAACGGCAGCGCGCTGGCGCTGGCCCGCATCGTGGCGGCCCTGCTGGAGAACAACCAGACCCCCGAGGGCATCCGCATCCCCAAGGCGCTGCAGCCCTACACGGGCTTCGCGATGATCACCAAATGACCCACGGCATACGGTCCACGGCCTGCGGTGCGTTGGCCTGGGGTGCACTGGCCCTCGGCTGCGCCCCCGCTCCGCCCGATCCCGCACAACTGGCCACCGTGGACAGCCTGATCACCACCACCGCCGCCGCCCTGCTCACCCTGAACGAGCTGGATGCCGGACGCTATGCCCGCCTGGACTCCCTGTTCCGGAGTGCGGATGCGCGCTTCCGGGACCGCTTCAACGATACGCTCGACACCGCCACCGCACGGCTCCTCGGCGACCAGTACCTGCTGCTGCGTCAGGCGGGCCGCATCGGCGACGATCAGCTCCGTATGGCCACCGACCTTGCCACCACCAAGGAGCGGCTTCACGCCCTGCGCACGGACCTCGCCAATGGCGCGATCGCCCCGGCGGATGCGCGGACGCACATCGACCAGGAAAGCCGCACCGTGGGCCGGCTGATGGCCGCCCTGGATACGGTGATCGGCAATTACCGCGCGGCCCAGCTGGCCTGGGAGCGCCGTGATACCGTGGAACGGTTGTTGTCCGCCCCATGAGCATGCGGTCCCTCCTGCTCCTCCTTCCCCTGCTGCTGTGGCTGCCCCTGCGCACCATGGCCCAGCCCGGCACGGACGAACAGCTCGCCGCACAATACTTCCAGCAGGGCGATTACGAGCGCGCCATCCTCTACTACGAGAAGCTGTACAAGCAGCAGCCCACGGACTACTACTACGAGCAGCTGCTGAAGAGCCACCTGGGGATGAACGACCTGGAGGCTGCGCAGAAGCTGGTGAAGGAGCGCATGCGGCGCAACGACGACGACCCGCGCTACCCCATCGACATGGGCAGCGTGCTGAAGCTGGCCGGGCAGCCTGAAAAGGCCGCCAAGGAGTTCGACCGGGCGCTGAAGATGATGAGGCCGGACGGGAACAGCGTGCGCATCGTGGCCAACGCCTTCACCCGGGTGAACGAGTTCGACCTGGCCTTGCAGGCTTACGAACGCGGTGAGCGCACCGTGAAGGACGGCACCACCTTCCACTACGAGATCGCCAACCTGTATGCCGTGAAGGGCGATGTGCCCCGCATGGTGAACGCCTACATGGACCTGCTGGCCTCCAACGAAGCTTACCTGCAGGCCGTGCAGAACGGCCTCTCCCGCCACCTGGACTTCGACGTGGCCGATGCACGCACCGAAGTGCTGCGGACCGAGCTGCTGCGCCGCATCCAACGCGACCCCAACCGCAGCATCTACCCGGATCTGCTCATCTGGATGTACATCCAGCAGAAGGACCTGACCAGCGCGCTGGTGCAGTGCAAGGCGATGGACAAGCGCTTTGAGGAAGGCGGCATGCGGCTGATGGAACTGGCCCGCATCGCCAGTGCCAATGGCGACCATGGCACCGCCTACAAGTGCTACGAATACGTGCTCGGTCTGGGCCGCAACGATGCCACCTACTACCAGGCGCGAGTCGGCGCGGTACACACCCGTTTCCTGGAACTGACGCAACAGGCCGAGCCGAAGCGTGAGGACCTGCTGGACCTGGACCAGCGCATGTCCACCACCATCGCCGAGCTGGGCATGAACAAGCAGACGCTCGACCTGGTGAGCGAACGCGCCCGCCTGCTGGCCTACCACCTGAACGACCATCCGGCCGCCATCGCGCTGCTCCAGCAGGCCATCGACCTGCCCGCCATCGACCCCAAGGTGAAGGGCCAGTTGAAACTGGAGCTCGGTGATGTGTACCTGCTTGCCGGCGACATCTGGGAGGCCTCGCTCCTGTACTCACAGGTGGACCTCGACTTCAAATACGACGTGCTGGGGCATGAGGCCCGCCTGCGCAACGCGAAGGTGAGTTTCTATGCCGGCGACTTCCTGTGGGCACAGGCCCAGTTGGGTGTGCTGAAGGCCAGCACCAGCAAGCTCATCGCCAACGATGCCATGGAACTGAGCCTGCGCATCACGGACAACCTGGGCCTGGACAGCAATGCCACCCCGCTGAGCTTCTTCGCCCGCGCCGAGCTGCTGCGCGTGCAGCACCGGTACGACGAGGCCCTGCTCACGCTCGATTCCCTCGACAAGGAATACCCCATGCACAGCCTGGGCGATGATGTGCTCTACGAACGCTACCACATCGCCTACGCGCGGCACCGCTACACCGAAGCGGCCGGTCACCTGGACAAGGTGATCGAGCTGTACCCCCTGGACATCCTGGTGGACAACGCCCTGATCGACCTGGGGCGCCTGTACGAGGATGTGCTGAAGGACCCGGAGAAGGCCAAGGGCTACTATGAGAAGCTGCTGTTCGAGCAGACCGGCAGCATCTTCGTGCCCGAGGCGCGCGACCGTTACCGCAAGTTGCGCGGCGACAAACTGGATGGTCCGCCCGAACCGGAACGCCCCACCCAACCCGGCACGCCATGATCGTCTACAACGTCACCGTGAACATCGACCACGAGGCGCATGATGCCTGGTTGGATTGGATGAAGGAGGTGCACATCCCCGATGTGATGGCCACCGGCATGTTCGTGGAAAGCCGCCTGCACCGCGTGCTGGCCGATGACGAGGGGGGCATCACCTATGCCGTGCAGTACACCGCGGCCGACATGGCGCACTACGAACGCTACCGCGACGAGCACGCGGCCCGGCTGCAGGCCGATGCCCAGGACCGCTTCGGCGGCAAGTTCGTGGCCTTCCGCACCCTGCTTGAAGTGGTGCATCCGCGATGAACAGCGTCCGTCCCAAAAAGCACTTCGGGCAGCACTTCCTCAAGGAGGACGCCATCGCGCAGCGCATCGCCGAAGCGCTGACCCACCATGGCGGATACCGCCGCGTGCTGGAGATCGGTCCGGGCACCGGAGCGCTGACGAAGCACCTGATGCACCGGGCCGACATCGACCTCACCTGCATCGAGCTGGATGCCGAGGCCGCGGCGCACCTGAGCGCGCATCATCCGGACCTGAAGCTCATCGAAGGCGACTTCCTGCGGCTGGACCTGCGCAAGCTGGGCACCGATGCGTTCGCCATCATCGGCAACTTCCCCTACAACATCAGCACGCAGATCGTCTTCCAGGTGCTGGAGCACCGGGACCGTTGCACCGAAGTGGTGGGCATGTTCCAGAAGGAGGTGGCCGACCGCATCCGTGCGCCGCACGGCAGCAAGACCTACGGCATCACCAGCGTGCTGGCCCAGGCGTTCTACGATGTGGAGCTGCTCTTCCACGTGGAGCCCGGCAGCTTCATCCCGCCGCCCAAGGTGCGCAGCTCGGTGATCCGCATGCGCCGGAACAGCACGGCCCAGCTGCCCTGCGATGAGGCGCTGTTCTTCCGGGTGGTGAAGATGGCCTTCAACCAACGGCGCAAGACCCTGTCCAACGCGCTGAAGCAACTTCCCGAGCTGAAGGGGCCATTGCCCGCCGCCTACGCGGGCCAGCGCGCGGAGCAGCTCAGCGTGGCCGATTTCATCACGCTGACCCAAGCCGTTCAAGGCTGATCACCCTCCCGCTGGCCGAGGCCCCTTCCGTACCTTTGCGGCCGTTCCCGCAGCGGGTGCCCATGAACGACCGACGATGTCCTTCGAGCTCACCAAGCCGATCCTGGACCGCATCCGCACGGACGTGGATGAAGGGCGCGACAGTTCCGTCCAGGAACTGCTGAGGGAGTTGCACCCCGCCGACATCGGTTCCATCCTGGACCGCCTGACCCTGGAGGAGGCGGTATACGTGTATCGCCTGCTCGAACCGGAGGAGGCTGCGGAGGTGCTGCTCGAGCTGGACGAGGGCCGGCGCGAGGAGCTGCTCGGCTCACTGACCAGCCGCGAGATCGCCGAGGACGTACTGGAGCACATCGATTCGGACGATGCGGCGGACGTGGTGTCCGAGCTCTCCGAGGAGAAGCAGCGCGAGGTGATCGCCCTGCTCGACGACGAGGAACACCGCGAGGACATCCAGGAGCTGCTCACCTATGAGGAGGGCACGGCCGGCGCGCTGATGGCCAAGGAACTGGTGCAGGTGCGCACGGATTGGAGCGTGGCGCGCGCCGTGGTGGAGATGCGCCGGCAGGCCCAGGAAGTGGAGCACGTCTACACCGTGTACGTGGTGGACAAGGACGACCGGCTCTATGGCATCCTGCCGCTGAAGCAGCTGCTCTTCTCCGCCGAGAGCACGCGCACGCTGATCAAGCACATCTGCGACACCGATGTGCAGGCCGTGGCCGTGGATACCGATGTGGAGGAGGTGGTGAAGAAGATGAAGAAGTACGACGTGGTGGTGCTTCCCGTGGTGGACAAGGAGAACCACCTCGTGGGCCGCATCACCGTCGACGACGTGATGGACGTGATGACCGAGGAGGCCACCGAGGACTACCAGCTGGCCAGCGGTATCAGCGAGGACGTGGATGCCAGGGACACGCCGTTGGTGCAGATGCGTGCACGTCTTCCGTGGCTGCTCATCGGCCTAGCAGGAGGCATCCTGTCCTCCCAGATCATCGCCCAGTACGAGGGTCAGCTGCGGATCGATCCCAAGCTGGCGTTCTTCATGCCGCTGATCGCCGCCACCGCCGGCAACGTGGGGGTGCAGTCGAGCGCCATCGTGGTGCAGGGCCTGGCCTCCGGTTCGCTGGATGGTGTGAACATCCTTTCCCGTCTGTGGAAGGAGCTTCGCGTGGCACTGGTGACCGCGCTGGTGTGCGGTCTGCTCATCTTCCTGGTGAACCTGGCCCTGCGTGAAAGCCACGCACTGACCTACACCGTGAGCATCGCCCTCTTCTCGGTGATCCTCACCGCGGCCATGTTCGGCACGGTGATCCCCCTGGCCATGGACCGCATGAAGGTGGACCCCGCCCTCGCCACCGGGCCCTTCGTGACCACCTTGAACGACATCTTCGGACTGCTCACCTACTTCTCCGTGGGCCACCTGATGTACGACCTCTTTCCCTGACCATGCGGATCGCCTTCGTAGACAGCGTGCATCCGGTGCTGGCCGCGCGGTTGACGGCGGCCGGTCACGAGACCACGGCGCTGCAACACCTGGACGATGCTGCGCTTGGCAACGCGCTGGCCGACCAGCAGGGCATCGTGGTGCGCAGCCGGCGCTTGTCCGCCGAACTGCTGCAACAGGCACCCGCGCTCCGCTTCGTGGCGCGCGTGGGATCGGGTCTGGAGAACATCGACCAAGAGCATTGTAGGGCGCTCGGCGTGCTGGTACTGAACAGTCCCGAAGGCAACCGCGACGGTGTGGGTGAACTGTGCGTGGCGCAGCTGCTGGCCCTGTTGAAGCACACCCACCGCGCCAACGCCCAAGTCCGCCGCGGCCTGTGGCTTCGCGAGGAGAACCGCGGCACCGACCTGCACGGACGCACCGTGGGCATCATCGGCTTCGGTCACATGGGCAGTGCCTTCGCGGAGAAACTGGCCGGCTTCGGCGTACGGATCCTGGCCCACGACAAGTACCGCACGGACCTGCCCGAACACGGGGTGGAGGCCTGCACGTTGGACGAACTGCTGGCGGCCGCTGACGTGGTGAGCCTGCATCTTCCCCTGAACGCGGAGACCCACCACTACGCCAGTACGGACCTCTTCGCCCGGCTCCAACGACCGGTGTGGTTCCTGAACACCGCGCGGGGCCCGTTGGTGGACACCGCGGCACTGCTCGATGCCCTGGACCAAGGCCGGGTGATCGGTGCGGCGCTGGACGTGCTGGAGTTCGAACGTGCCGACCTTTCAGGGCTCGATCCGTCCATGGCCCCGCGAACGCTGGAGCGTTTGCTGGCCGATGAGCGGGTGCTGCTGACCCCCCATATCGCAGGGGTGACCCATGAAGGCAAACTGAAAATGGCCACCGTCCTGGCCGACAAGATCCTCGATGCCATCGCCCATGCCCCGCAGCATTGAACTCCTCGCGACCGCGCTGCTCCTGACAACCACCGCCTGCATGACCACGCCAAACCCGCTTCCGGATGTGCATGGCCACCGGGGCTGCCGCGGCCTGCTCCCGGAGAACTCCATCGCTGCCTTCCGCAAGGCCGTGGAACTGGGATGCGACGTGATCGAACTCGACGTGGTGCTGAGCGGCGACGGACAGGTGATCGTTTCGCATGAACCGTGGATGAACGCGGCCATCTGCCTGGGCCCGGACGAGGAGCCCCTCACCGAGGAGCAGGGCCGCGCCTTCAACCTGTACCGGATGACGGTGGGCGAGATCCAGCGGTTCGATTGCGGCAGCCTGGAACAGGAGCGCTTCCCCGACCAGGACCAGCGACGCGCCGTGAAGCCCACCCTGCGCGAAGTGGTGGAGACCGTGGATGAGCACGCCCTGATGAGCGGGGGCGCAAGCCCGTCGTTCAACATCGAGATCAAGAGCGATCCCGCTTGGTACGGCATCTACCAGCCCCAACCCGCCGATTACGTGCGTGCGGTGATCGCCACCATCGATTCCCTGGGCCTCTCCGAGCGTTGCATCGTGCAGTCCTTCGACCCGGCCATTCTGGAGGTGGTGCATGCCGAACGGCCGGACCTCACGCTGGCCTTCCTCGTCGAGAACAGCGACGGGCTGGAGAAGAACCTGGCCCGATTGTCCTTCAGTCCGGCCATCTACAGCCCCTCCTTCGAACTGGTGGACGAGGCCATGTTGAAGGAGCTCCGCAAGCGGGACATCGAGCTGGTGGTGTGGACCGTGAACGAGGAGGCCGACATCCGCCGCATGCTCGACCTTGGCGTGGATGGCATCATCAGCGACCATCCCGAGCGGGCGCTCCGGCTACGGGATGAACGCTGACCCCGGGGATCAACGCTTCAACTGGTCCTCCACAGCCTGTTCGAACCGATCGAGCGCCGCGTTCCACGCATCCGGCTCGGACGTTGCGCCAGCCGCTGTGATCGCGGTGTGCAAGGGCGCGAAGCGCGGCTCGTCCAAGGCGAACAGCTGCGGCCTCATGGCGCTGACCACACGCCGCACCTTGTCGTGATCGCCGGCGGCCCGGGCAACGCGCAAGGCCTGCAGACGTTCCGGCGCCTGCTTGCGGAACATGCCCAGCAGCAGGTTGTCCTCCCCCACCTCGGGTG
>CAUJFM010000083.1 GCA_963169595.1 Bacteroidota bacterium
TACTCATACACACTGCCATCGCCGAAGGTGATGTGCAGCGTCTGGTGCTGGTAGTGCCAGGTGGCGATGTTGGTGGCCACCGTGGCCTCGAACTCCGTCGCGTTCGCCTTGTGGGTCTCGGGGTGCACGCTTTCCAGGAATTTGTAGGCCTCGATGATGCGCGTGCTCATGGCCTCGGCCTCGGCACGTTGCGCTTCATCCTGGAACTTGTCCGGGTGGTGCTGCTTCATCAGGCCCTTGTAGAGCGTGTTGAGCTCTTTCAGGCCCATGGCGGCGGTGGCGCCCAGGAGGCGGCGGCTGTCGGCGATCTTCTTCATGCGGGAATTCGGGCGGCAAAGGTCGCCATTCCTGCGGGATGCGCGTTCCTCAACGTCCGGAACCCTGCGGACAGGCGGCATCCAGCTGCCGGCCGTAGCCTTCCGCGCGGGGCCCGCCGCCCAGTTCCAGGAAGCGCGCATACCAGGTGCGGGCCTCGGGGCATTCGTTGCGCAGCAGGTGGCACACCGACCGTTTGTAGGCACTGTCGGCATGTTTCGGGTCCGCGGTGAGCGCGCGTTCCAGCAGGAGCAGGGCCGCACCCACGGACTTGTCGGCCTTGTCGGTATCCGTGGGGCGCTGCTGGTACTGTTCGGCGATGAAGGCCGTGGCCAGTCCGTTCAGCAGGTCCACGTTCATGCTGTCGCTCTCCAAGCCATGCAGGTATTGCACCCCGGCCTCCGTGGGGCGGTCCATGGCCATGAAGAAGGCCCCGTAGCCCGTGTACACCACGGGGTTGCCCGGGGACATCAGGTAGGCGTGGTTGAAGCGGTACATGGCGTTCACCATGTCGCCCTGGGCCAACAGGGCCAGGCCCATGCCCGCCAGCCGGTCGGAGGCCTTGCGGCGGTCGGGTTCCTGTTCCATCACCCGTTCCACGAACACGGTGTCGGCAATGCGCTGTTCCACCGTCTTCTGCACATCCCCGTAGCGCGGCAGCAAACGGATGTCCTTCGCCGCCTGCTCCATCCATTCGGTGTAGGTGAGCTGCTGGGCATGCACGGCACCCAGGGGCAGCAAGCTGATCAGCAGGATGGACAGCAGGTGGGAGGGGAGCAGGCGCATGGCTGGGGCAAAGATCGCTCCCTTTGGCTGCAAAGCATGGGCCGATCAGGCGCAAGGCCCGCTGCGCCGGTGGGAGTGCCCGTGTTGCCGCACGTCCCTGGTTGGATCTGTATATCGGCCCGGAATGATGGCGACCGGAAATGGGTCGAACGGTCCCGTGTTGCCGTAACGTTGTTGTGGAACGAAGGCCGCCGCAAGGCGGATCTGTTCTGGTGCAGTGGACCGCCCAAGGGCTCAGCCCGGGCGGTTCCGCTGTTTTCGGGGGCTGGGTACCTTCGCGGCCGCTGAACGGTCGTGCCGAGGGCTCTTTTTGTCCCTTGGCACTTGTCACTTGAAGCTTTAAGCTTGATGAAGCCCTCCATCCCCAAAGGCACCCGCGACTTCGGTCCGCAGGAGATGCTGCGCCGGAAGTACATCTTCAACACCATCGAGAAGGTCTTCCAGAAGTACGGCTATCTGCCGCTGGAGACGCCCGCCATGGAGCACTTGGAGACCCTCACGGGTAAGTACGGCGAGGAGGGGGATCGCTTGATCTTCAAGGTCCTGAAGCGCGGTGCTGAACTGGAGCGTGCCTTGGAGGACCGCAGCAAGGGCTTCGCGGACGAAGCACTGCGGTACGACCTCACCGTGCCATTCGCCCGCTACGTGGTCCAACACCAGAACGAACTGGTCTTTCCCTTCAAGCGCTACCAGATCCAGCCCGTGTGGCGCGCCGATCGTCCCCAGAAGGGACGCTACCGCGAGTTCTACCAGTGTGATGCGGATGTGATCGGGAGCACGAGCCTACTGAGCGAGGTGGATCTCGTGCTGATCATGCTGGATGTCTTTAAGGCTCTTGGCCTCGCGTTCAAAGTGCACATGAATAACCGGAAGGTTCTTCAAGGTCTCGGTGAGCTTTGGAATATCAGTGACAGGATCGTTGAGTTCGTGACCATTTTGGACAAATTCGACAAGATCGGACTGTCAGTTGTGGACGAGTATCGCAAGGCCGGCTTCTCGGAAGATCTATGCAACGAGGTTGGGCACTTCTTGGAACATGAGCGCACCGAATCTGGGCTTAAGGCGAGGTTTGAAGCGAAGGGTATAGAAGTGGGTTTGAAAGGCATCGGAGAAATAAGGTTCATCAAGGAACAGTTGCGGACGGTTGAGCCTGATGTGGATGCATTCCTGATCATAGACATTGCCCTCGCCCGCGGCCTCGACTACTACACCGGCGCCATCTTCGAGGTGAAGGCCAACGAAGGCACGCTGCAAAGCAGCATCTGTGGCGGCGGCCGCTACGACGACCTCACGGGCGTGTTCGGCCTGAAGGGCATGAGCGGCGTGGGCATCAGCTTCGGTGCCGACCGCATCTACGACGTGCTGCTGGAGACGAACAAGTTCCCCGCGGAGCTGGGCGGCAGCACGCAGTTGCTCTTCGCCAACTTCGGCGAGGCGGAAGCGATGCATTGCTTGAAGCTGCTGCGTCAGGTGCGCGAGGCCGGCATTGCTGCGGAGATCTATCCCGATGCCACCAAGTTGCCCAAGCAGTTCACCTATGCCGAGAAGAAGGGCATCCCCTACGTGGCCATCGTGGGCGAGAGCGAGATGCAGCAGGGCGTGGTGACCTTGAAGCGCATGGGTGCCAACGAGAAGGGAACAGCCATGCCCATCGAAGCGCTCATCCAAAGGCTTCTGCAACATTGATCGAACACCGTCGGCACCGTCGACCCTCCGGGTCGGCCATTCCACAACGAACCCCATGCCCCCGACCCACCATCCCATCGGCACCGTCGGCCTCGAACTGGCCGA
>CAUJFM010000084.1 GCA_963169595.1 Bacteroidota bacterium
CCGGTGCGGGGCGATCTGCCCGAGCTGATCGACGATGCCCATGCCTTCAAGGGCAAGCACGAGATGATGGCGGCGCGCATCCGCAGCGCCCGCGTGCTGCGCGACAGTGCGCGTGTGTTCGGCACCTATTTCGAAGTGGAAGGCGATGTGGCCAGCCCGATGGTGTTCTACCTCACGGACAGCACGGACAACTTCCTGTACGGTTCATTGTACTTCGACGCCCGCCCCAATGCGGATTCCCTGGCGCCGGTGACCGAACGCATCCGTCAGGACATGCGGCACCTGATGGGCACGGTGCGCTGGATGAAGCCCTAGGATACGGCCGGTGCGCGGCCCGTTCGGTGCAGCGCCACGATGACCACCGCCAGCAGCAGCAGCGCGCCGAACTGATGCACCACGCCCAGGGTGATGTCCACCTGCGTGAGCACCGTGAGCACCCCCAGCGTGAACTGCAGGAGCACCACGCCCACAAGCCACGGCCAGAGCCCGGCCATGGCCCGCTCACGACGATAGTGGACGGCCAGGCCCACCACTGCGGCGGCCACCAGCCACGCGAGATTGCGGTGCACGAACTGCACCCCATCGCGGTGGTCCGAGAGGTCCTTCCACAGGCTGCCATGCGCGGTGACGTTCTCCGGCATGAACTCGCCGTTCATCAGCGGCCAGGTGTTGTAGATGCGCCCGGCGTCAAGCCCCGCGGTGAAGGCGCCCCAGACGATCTGCAGCACCAGCAGGGCGAAGGCCACCCGCACCCACGTACCCAGCGGCCCGGCCTCACCGGCGAAACGGGCACGCCCTTCCCGGATGTCCAGCGCAGTCCACAGCACCAGCCCGAACACGGTGAAGGCTGCGCACAGGTGGATGGCGAGACGGTAGTGGCTCACATCGGGGTTGTCCTGCAGGCCGCTGGCCACCATGAACCAGCCGAGCGCGCCCACCAGTCCGCCACCGATGAGGATGGCGATGGTGCGTCGCTTCAACCAGCCCTGCAAGAGGCCGCGCCGTAGGAAGATGGCGAAGGGGATGATGAAGACCAGGCCCATGAGGCGGCCCCAATTGCGGTGGAGGTATTCCCAGAAGAAGATGGCCTTGAACCCGGCCATGTCCATGTGCTGGTTCTTCAGCGTGTACTCCGGGATCTGCTTGTACTTGTCGAAGGCCACGTGCCACTCGGCATCGTTCATCGGTGGCAGCGCGCCCATGATGGGCTTCCATTCGGTGATGCTGAGACCGCTTCCCGTGAGCCGGGTGATGCCGCCGATCACCACCATGCAGGCGATGAGCACACAGCCCGTCAACAACCACCGCACCACCGGTCCCAGGTCCTTGCCCTCGTTCATCTGCATGTGCGTGCAAAACTACCAACACACGTCGTTGCGCATGGTTCGCTGCCGAACGAAGAAGGGGGCCGCAGCCCCCTTCACGATCGATCGGCAGGTATGGGTCAGCGACGGAACACGCTGGTGAGGAGCGTGATGATGCTGGGCAGCACCACATCGGAGCTGGGCAGGCTGACGCTAACCCCTTCCTCCTGCTGTTCACCGGCCGGTTCGGTGCCTGCAGCCGTGCCGCGCACCTGCTTGGTGATGGTCACGGAAAGCACCTTGTATTGGCCGTCGTGCAGTGCCTGGATGGCCTCCACCATCTCGGTGTCGGTCACCTTGGTCTCGTCGTAGGTAACGATGGCATGGTCGCGCTCATCGCCCTCGATGAACTGGATCTCGGTGGAGGCGATGCCGGGCAGTTTGGCGAGGGCCTTCTTGATGGACCCACCGCACATCATTTCGCAGCTCATGCCCTCGATGCCGAGGTCCGCGATGGCCACGGGGGCGCCGGACGTGATCACCACTTCCTTCACCACACGCTCCACGCCCGGAAGCGCGGCAGCCTGCTCGGCGGGTTGTTCGGCGGTGCCGCAGGCTTGGACGAGCAGGAGCCCGAAGGCCAGCACGGGGAGGGAGGGGAAGAGCTTCATGGTCCGCTGGTGTTCATGCATGGGACGTACGACCACCCGAAAACGTTACAAAGGTATAGTGCATTGTGCGCCCCGGGTACTTTTGCGCCTTCATTCCGGCCCACCCGGACCCGCACACCGAACACCACAGGCGCATGAAGGACGACAGCGGGCGAACGGGCGGGGTCTGGCTGCTGCTGCTGGTGCTGGCCCTGATCTGGGGCAGTTCCTTCATCCTGATGAAGCGGGGCCTCTACCACGAGGGTGTACCCGTGCTCACCCCCTGGCAGTTGGCCACCGCACGCCTGGCCATCGCCTGGCTGGCGCTTTCCCCGGTCCTGTTCCGGCACTACCGGCTACTGGGAAAGCATGCGCTTCCCCTGCTGGGCTCGGGCGTTCTGGGCAACGGGATCCCGGCCTTCCTGTTCGCCACGGCCCAGAGCCGGATCGACAGCTCCCTCTCGGGCATGCTCAACAGCCTCACCCCCCTCATGACCCTCATCGCCGGAGGGTTGCTCTTTGGGACGCGTGTACGCGGCATCCATCTGGTGGGCGTGGTCCTGGGCCTGGCCGGGGCCGTGGGCCTCATCGCGCTGCAAGGCGGCGACGGCCTGCCATCGTGGTCGATGTATGCCGCGCTGCCGGTGGTGGGCACGGTGTGCTACGGACTGAGCGGCAACATCGTCAAGCGCTATCTGTACTCCCTTCCGCCGATGGCCACCTCCGCCCTGGCGCTCACCTTCGTGGGGCCGGTGTGCATCGGGCTGGCCTTGGGGTCCGGGCTGCCCGAGACCCTGCGCACCCACCCACAGGGCTGGAGCGCGCTGGGCCATGTGACCGTGCTCGCCGTGATGAGCTCCGCCCTGGCCCTGGTGCTGTGGAACGTACTGCTGCAGCGCACCACGGCCCTTCGCGCCAGCTCGGTCACCTACCTGATGCCGGTGGTGGCCATCGGCTGGGGCCTCCTGGACGGCGAACGGATCGGCATGGGGCAGCTGGGGATGATCGCCCTCGTGCTCAGCGGGGTCTACATCGTGAGCATCGCGGAACGGGACCGGTGAGCCTCGGCCGCCAAGGTGCATCTTTGCACCATGTACCTGGGCCAGAAGGTGATCGTGGTGCTGCCGGCCTACCGGGCGGCGCTCACCCTGAAGCAGACCTACGACGAGATCCCCTTCGACCTGGTCGATGAGGTGGTGCTCGTGGATGACAAGAGCCCCGACAACACCGTGGAGGTGGCCCGCCAGCTGGGCATCCGGCACATTGTGGTGCACCAGCAGAACCGCGGCTATGGCGGCAACCAGAAGAGCTGCTACGACAAGGCCAAGGAACTGGGCGCCGACATCGTGGTGATGCTGCATCCCGACTACCAGTACACGCCGAAGCTGCTGGCGAGCATGATCACCCTCATCGGCAACGGGGTCTACCCGGTGGTCTTCGGCTCGCGCATCCTGGGCGGCGGTGCGCTCAAGGGCGGCATGCCCCTGTATAAGTACGTGGCCAACCGCGTGCTCACCCTCACCCAGAACCTGCTGATGGGCGAGAAGCTGAGCGAGTACCACACCGGCTACCGGGCCTTCCACCGGAAGGTGCTCGATGCCTGCCCCTACCACCAGTGCTCGGACGATTTCGTGTTCGACAACCAGATGATCGGCCAGATCTTCTGGAAGGGCTTCGAGATCGCCGAGATCACCTGCCCCACGAAGTACTTCGATGAGGCGAGCAGCATCAACTTCAGCCGCAGCATGACCTACGGCTTCGGGGTGCTGAACGTGAGCTTCCGCTACTTCCTGGCGCGCACCGGGCTGCTGGGCTGGAAGCTGCTCGGGGAACGTCGCTGACCGCCATGCCCACCCGCGGCCAACTTCACCTGCTGATCGTCGCGGTCGCCGCGCTGCTCTTCATCCCCGGCCTAGGTGCCGTGCACCTGTTCGATTGGGACGAGATCAACTTCGCGGAGATAGCGCGGGAGATGATCGTCACCGGCGACTGGTCGCGCCCGCAGATCGGCTACCTGCCCTTCCACGAGAAGCCGCCCCTCTTCATCTGGATGCAGGCCGCGAGCATGTCCCTTTTCGGGGTGGGCGAGTTCGCTGCGCGCTTCCCCAACGCCGTGTGCGGGATCATCACCCTGCTGGTGCTGTACCGCATGGGCGAGCGCCTGCACGGGAGGGTCTTCGGTGCCCTGTGGGCGCTGGCCTACATCGGTTCCATCCTGCCGCACCTCTACTTCCGCAGCGGCATCATCGACCCCTGGTTCAACCTCTTCATCTTCCTCGGAGTGGACCGCATCATGCGGCTGGTGGACCACGAACGCCTGCGCGATGCGGTGCTTGGCGGGGCCTTCCTCGGACTGGCGGTGCTCACCAAGGGTCCCGTGGGCGTGCTGATCCCCGGCCTCACCGTGGCGGTTTACTGGACCTTGTCCCGGTTCCGCGCCCGTCTCCCTTGGAAGGGCTTCGGCATCCTCGCCCTCACCACGCTCGCCACGGTGGGCACCTGGGGGCTGTACGACCTGCTGCGCAACGGGCCGGAGTTCATGGTGGCCTTCTTCTGGCGCCAGGTGGCCATGCTCACCACCGAGGATGCCGGTCATGGCGGCTTCATGGGCTACCACTTCGTGGTGCTGCTCGTCGGGTGCTTCCCGGCCTCGGTGTTCGCGCTGCAGGAGCTGTTCAAGCCGACACGCCGACCGGAGCCGCACGCGCGGGACGCACGCTCGTGGATGGTGATCCTCCTCTGGGTGGTGCTGATCCTCTTCAGCATCGTGAAGACCAAGATCGTCCACTACAGCAGCCTGTGCTACTTCCCGCTCACCTACCTCGCGGCGCTGCAACTGGAGCGCATCTGGTCGCAACAGAGCGGCTTCGGATGGTCGCGCTTCCTGCTCGGCGGGCTCGGCAGCATTGTTGCGCTGGTGGTCATCGCGC
>CAUJFM010000085.1 GCA_963169595.1 Bacteroidota bacterium
CGCCCGATGCCCGGCGCCTTCTTTGCGGCCGTGCTTTTCGCGGTCTTGGAGGCAGCAGGCTTCTTTGCCGCGGTCTTCTTCCCGGTGGCCTTTTTCATGGTGGTCGGTTGATGCTCTTCAAGATAGCGGGACCGGGCACCAGCGCACCATGCGCTACGTCAGGAAAACCCGGGACCCCTAACGCAACAGCACCACTGAGCCCTGCACCTGCTTGCGGTCCTGGTAGGGCAGGCGATAGCCCATGCGGAACAGGTAAAGCCCATCCGGGGCCATGGCGCCTTTGCTGGTGCCATCCCATGGCTTGTTCGGATCAGTGCTGCTGAAGACCTCCTCGCCCCAGCGGTTGAAGACGACCACCTCGAACTCCGTGGGCTCACATTCGCTGGTCCACGCCCAGAGCTCGTTCACCTTGTCCCCGTTGGGCGTGAAGGCCGAGGGCACATACACGCTGCACGAATCGGAGCAGTCCGGCACACGGATAGTGCGCTGCACGGTGATGACCCCGCAGCTCAATGTGGCTTCCAGCGTGACCATCATCTCCTCCTGCCCTGCGAAGAAGAGCACGGCCGGATCGATGGCGGTGGAGGCCAACGCGTTGCCGCTGAAATCCCAGCGCGCACCGAGCACCGTCGAATCAGCCACGAGCGTGAACTGCACAGGCTCCTGCAGGCAGCGAGCATCCGCAGTGAAATCGGCCACGCAGAGGCATTCGATCGGCACCACGTTCGCGGTGGCGGTGTCCACACAGGCGTTCGCATCGGTCACGATCACCGTGTAGAGCCCTTCCTCCGTCACGCTAGTGGGGTCGGATACCGGCTGTCCATTGAAGGTGTACTCGGCGTCCTGACCGTCCACTGGGAACACCGCGCCTAGATCCACCGACTGCCACGGGCACAGCGAGAAGTTGAGGTCGCCACCAAGGTCCGGGTTGGTGTTCACGGTGTAGTTCACCAGCGCCGTGTCGGTGCAGTTGAAGCTGTTGGTCACTACCAATTGGTAGGCACCGGCCTGTACCACCGCTGCGGGATCGGCCACGGGCGTGTCGGCCAACGTCCATTCCACGGTGAGACCTGCGGTGGCATACAGCGGGGTCAGATCGAACGCGGTGCCCGCGCAGGTGGCAGCGGTCTGGTCCGCACCGAGGATTGGGGAGGGGTCCAGTTGCAGGGTGACCACGGCCGTGGCGATACAACCGGAAGCATTGGTCACGGAGAGCGTATAGCTGCCGGCCTCAGTAACAGCGGTGGGGTCGGCCACGGGCGCACCACCGAGGGTCCAGGTCGTGTTGTCGGCCCCCGTGGCATAGAAGCCCGTCAGGTCCACGGCGACCGCATCACAGCCGGTGATCGACTGGTCGGGACCCAGCACCGGTAGGGGCATCAGCTCCACGGTGGTCTGTGCCGTGTCCGTGCAATTATTGGCATCCACGGCCACCAGCGTGTAGACCCCCGGTGTGATGACCGCAGTGGGATCCGTCACGGGCATGCCGCCGAAGGTCCAACTGGTGGCGAGCCCCGTGGTAGGGTAAAAGCCCGTGAGGTCCAGAGGCTCGTTCTCGCACGTGGAGTCAATGAGGTCCATGCCGAGCACCGGGCTCAGGAACACGGTCACCACAACCAGTGCCGTATCGGTGCAGCCAGCGGCGGTGGTGGCCACCAGTTGGTAGGTGCCGGCCTGTTGCACGGAGAAGGGGTTCGCCACCGGCGCGCCAATGAAGGTCCAGGCCACGTTCATCCCATCCGTGGTGAAGAAAGTGGTGAGGTCCAGCGAGGTGTTGTTGCAGATGCTCGCGGCTTGGTCCGGGCCCAATGCGGGCGGGTTCTCCACGGTCACGGTCACCTGGGCGGTGGAGACGCAACCATCCACGCTGGTGGCCGACACCTCGTAGACACCGGCCACGGTGACCGCTGTGGGTGGCGCAATGGGCGCACCATCCAGGGTCCAAGTGGCCGCAGGGCCCGCGTTGGGGTACAGCGCTGTCAGGTCCGGATCTTCACCGGCACAGACGTTCATGGTCTGGTCGGCACCCAAGGTCGGGCCGTTCGATACTGTGAGGACCACCTGCGCCACATCGTTGCAACCGCTGTTGGAGGCGGCCACGGTGTACACGCCCGGCACGGTGGCCGAAGCGGCGGAGGCGGTGGCGATGGGGAAGCCATCCAGGTTCCAGATGATGTTGGTGGCCCCTGTGAAGTCGAACAGTGCCGTCAGGTCCACTGGACCAGCAGCGCTGCAGAGGTCCACGGTCTGATCGGGGCCGAGGGCCACTGCTGGTGCCACGATCACCGTGTAGGTGCCCATGTACCAGCAGCCGAACCCATCGGCGCCTTCGATCTGGTACGTGCCTGACGTGGTGACATTGTATGGATCACCAACGAATGTCCCTGTCCACTGGTCCCATACCGTGAACGTCACGCCCATGTTGCCCCAGTTCGACTCAAAATACGTGAGCACATCCACAGCCTGCCCAGGGCAGATGGTGGCCGACTGGAAACCCATGTCAATGACGCACGGTGGCGGCGGACTGGCGAATCCGAACGAGAATGCTCCACTGCCCACTCCGCCGTTGAACCAGCCAGGGTTCCACGTACCACCGGGTCCAGGTCCGGTGGTGGCACACGCCGTATCGATCACGGTGATGGTCCACACCCCGTCCGCGTTCTCTCCGGAGAACGCGTCCAAGCTTCCCCCTTGCGGGTTATAGGAGCCCGTGAACGGCGCTGAGGCCGTGGTGATGTTGCCACCGCCCCAGTAGGGGAACGAGGTGTTCGTGTAATTCTGTCCGCCCGCGCCGTTAAAGGCGGAAAGGAGCAGGGTGGTGCCTTCGGGCGAGGTGAGCGAGATCTGCAGCGTCTGCGGATGGTCCGTGGTGATGTTCAGCACCACATTCTCCAGGTAAGGCCCCCAGTTCCATCCATTCGGTGTGATGAGCCAGCCCACCCCGCTCACCGTAGCGGTGAAGGTGCTGGTGTCGCAAGGGGGAATGGGCCCGCTGGTGAAGGGGAAGTCCTGCGCCGCAGCGGGCCGGGCTAAGCCCAGCAGGAGAACGAGGATGGCGAGGTGGCGCAGACGCATATGAAGAACGAATGTTTCCTTTCTATTGACGGATGGTTGGTCGTTGTGGTTGCCCCTTCACGCTGGAACTGAGCAGTTTCATCGCATCATCACCAAATGCCCACGGATGCTGCGCTTGCCGCGGGCCAGTTCGGGGTCCGATACTGATCTGACCGCGGCAACGGGTGGGGTCCGGTGGACCGCCCAACTGTTAAAGAATGTAGGCCGTGAAGGCAAAGTCCTGTTCCACGCATCAACTTGGTACGACACTTCACCGGCCATGCTCACCTCCATCATCCTGGCCCTGGTCCTGCCGGACGCACTGGCCACGTTCAATGCGGACCCGGCAACGGACACGCACGCGGTCATCTACCCCGTACACCGTCCGACAGACCTTCACCTGCACAAACCCACGAACGGCCACGACCTGCGGCACTTCGATGTGGTGCAGCACACCTGCGCCCTCTATGTGGCCGTGCGCTCTGCGGCATGGGAGCAGCCGGTGAGCTTCGGGCAGGCGTTGGATGAGGTGGATGTGCATTGGAACCTCTGCCCCGGCGGCACCATGGTGGCCTGCGCCAAAGTGCCCACGGCGAATGGCGACAGCATCCTTACGGGGATCCCCTGGCCGTATGGCAAGGGGGCAAGGCTGTGAGCGCCGCCGTGCAGCGCGTGCTGGTGGCCCGCTGACACCCTCTCCCCCAAAGAAGAAGGCCTGGCGTTGTCGCGCCAGGCCTTCTTCTGGCCCGTAGGGACCATACCGGTCAGGGCTTCACGAAGCGCGCACTGGCACGTGCGCCCTGCTCGCCCTGCAACACCAGCACATGCAGGCCGGCAGGGAGCGCCGCCACGTTGAGCATACAGGTGCTCGGCGTGGCGCTGGACGGAAGCCGCTCGGTGTGTACCAACTGACCACCGGCGCTGTAGATCATGGCGGTCATGGGATGGTCGGTGGCATAGGTCAGGTGCAACTGGTCCATTACCAAGCCCTGCACGCGCAGATCGATCGCGGCCTCCGGCTCGGTGATGCCCACATTGCTTCCCACCACGTAGGCGGCGGCGGGGGTGATCCAGAATCCATCACCCGGGAAGTAGATCAGCAACGACGCACCGTTCTGCGCGCTGGTCCAGATATATTGCTCGATCTCGAAGACCTCCTGCAGCACCACGCGCATCAACAGTACATCCGTGTAGGTGCCGCCGGGTAGTACCAGCGTGCCCGTGCCGATGACCCTGAAGTTGTAAGTGCCGCCAAAGCTGGACACCGTGTTGGCCCAGGTATCCGAACTGGTGGTGCCGTACTGCAGGGGAAAGGTCAGCTCGATCTGCCGGTCCGTGTACGTGCTCGCTTGTGTGGCCCAATAGCCCACACGCTCCATGCGGTCCGCGTTCAGGTCGTAGTAATTGTAACGCGGCAGTTCGGATTCGTAGGTGGCGTAGTTGGCCGCCGGGAACGTGGTGGGGTGCGGGGTGGCTGCCGGTGCCATGTGGTATACGTTCCACGGCACTTCCTGCACGGGGATGATGTCCGCCATGTCCCAGGTCACGTTGAGCCCGGTCGTGGTGTCCATCACGGCCATGTTCTGTACCGTGACGTAGGTGAACGTGGTGCCCACCGGCGGCATTTCGTTGCTGTGCAACACTCCGGTCTGGGCACGCAGCCCCCCCTGCATCGCCAAGAGGGCGATCAATGCGTATTGTATTCTCATGCCAACAAGATAAGGGATAGGCTTCGGACGGGTATCGAACCCCATTGGCCGCCCCCTGCCTGCCCGAGTTCGTGGGCATCAACGGCAAAGCCCGGCACTGCACCAGGCCGAAGGCACGGGAAGCCGCGGCCATGGCGCCACCCCCCCTGCTTCACTTCCAACCCACACCAAAGTGCAGGCCGCAGGTGAACAGCAGGCCGGGTACGGACCGCTCCGGGAAGTACTCGCCCGGCTTCACATCCTTGTCCCCGATCCGGTAGCGCAAGCCGGCGAACAGGTCCATGTAGAACCCCCGCAATCCACCACGCACCCCCATGTGCAGGCCAATGGGCACCCCCACACCCGCCACCCCGTTCATCCGCACGGCCGCGTCGGGACCCATGTAGAAGGAGCTCCGGTCATTGTTGCTCGAGAAGTGGAAGTTGGACCGGTAGGCCAGTTCCAGATCGCCCGTTCCTTCATAGTACATGGCGTTCACCACGAACGAGGTGCGTTCGGACAGGTCATGGTCATAGCCCAGGCCCCAACCCGCATCGGCAGTGCCGTCGATACCGACATCCAAGTGGTAGGGCGCCAGTCGGATCCCGCCTTGCGCCCTGGCAACAACGGCGCCGCCGACCACCAGGATGAGGGCCAGGGCGCGGAGATGCCGTGCAACACGCATTTCTCAAAGAAAGAAAAAACGACCTGTTGTTCATCCTGTACCGGGGAGATCCCCCCACATCTGTGCGCAGCCTGCGGCTTCGCGCAACAACGCAGGCTGCCGGTAGCCTTGGGCTACACGTGCTCACTTGAGCGCTGCTGCAGGTAGCCACAGGCTACCGAGATCCGGTTCTTGTCGAGCGTAAGAAACGCGACACGCTACGCGCAGATGGGGAACTACAAGGTGTGGACACACGACAACCACCCGCTGCAGATGCAGCCGCACTTCGTCATGCAGCGGGTCAACTACATCCACCAGAACCCAGTGCGGGCAGGATGGGTGGACCAGCCGCGTGACTACCTGTACAGTTCGGCACGCGACTAGCAGGACGAGCCAGGCTTGTTGCCGGTGGAACGGGTGTGGTAGACCGCTGCGCGTAACATGCATGATCTGCGCGTAGCCTGCCGCTACGCGCAACAACGTAGGCTCCCGGTAGCCTTGAGCTACACGTGTTCAGTTAAGCGTTGCTGCAGGTAGCCACAGGCTACCGAGCTCCGGTTCTTGTGGAGCTTAGCCGCAGGCTACGCTCAGAAACGCGACAGGCTACGCGCAGATGGGTCGCCGCACAACTTGATCAAGTCACGCCTCAACTTGACAAGGTCGAGGCGCAGCTCAATAAAGTCCCGGCGCAACTTGACAGGGTCGAGGGTCAGATCAATAAAGTGGTCGCTCATCTTGATCAAGCCACGGCACAGATCAATAAAGTCGTCGCTCAACTTGATCAAGTCACGCCTCAACTTGATAAGATCGAGGGTCAGATCAATAAAGTCACGGCTCAACTTTATTAAGTCATGGCTCAACTTGATAAAGTCGTGGGGCAGATCAATAAAGTCATGGCTCAACTTGATAAGGTAGAGGGTCGGATCAACAAAGTCATGGCTCAACTTGATCAAGTCGTGGCCCTCAGTTGGGGGTTCCAGGCCCCGCCAGGGGAGCGGCCTGTGGCCTGTTGGCGCTTCGGCGCACGGCATAAAGTGGGTTATTTCAGGTCCTTTTCATATTTTTTCGGCTTCTGGCCATGCGGCTGAAAGGCCCGTTGTTGTTGGGCTCCAGGCCATCGGTGTCGGGCATGTGGTCGACGGGCTGTCGGCACATTTTACGACGGAACATCCGACCCCCCTCCTGCATACAAGGGCTCGGAACGCGGTGCAAGTGCAACCGCAAAAACAAACAACCATGGCACTCATCAAGAAGTTCCTTGTGAAACTGGGCCTCGCAGGCCTCACCTCCGCAGCCTTGGTGGAAAAAGGCCGTAACCACGTGGCGATGCTCGACGGCAACGCCACCTACGCCTCCCTGGCCCCGCTGCTGCCGCCCATCACCACCGCGTGTGATGAGCTGGAAGCAGCCAACCTGGAGGTCATGTTCAACGGCGGCAAGATCGCCTTCGAGAACAAGCGCAAAAAGGAGTCCAACCTCAACACCCTCCTCACCGACCTGGGCCAGCAGGTGCAGGTGGTGAGCGGGGGCGACAAGGCCAAGATCCTCAGCGCCGGTTTCGAGGTGCGCAAGGCCCCCGAACCCATCAACGTGCTCGATCAACCACAGGACCTCAAGGCCCGCCTCACCGGCTTCACCGGCAAGGTGGCGCTGGACTGGAACGTGGTGCATGGGGCCCGCTACTACCAAGTGTGGGTGACCGAAGGCGACCCCACCAAAGGCACCTGGGTGCTGGCGGGGGTGAGCACCAAGAGCCGCTACACCGCAGATAACCTGGTGCCGGGCACCTACTACAGCTTCCGCGTGAACGCTGTGGGCGCCCGCACCGAAAGCATCTACAGCGACATCGCCACGCTGATGGCCGCCTAAGATGCCCTGAACCACCGCGTTCCAACAAACCGCAGGATCGGCCCCGGCCCGCAAGGCGCCGGGGCCGGTGCATTTCAGGCCTGCCGTACCACAGGCCCATGGCCCGCCGGGCCACCTGCATTCCACGATCGGCTGTGCAGATCACCCAGGCCCAGGCTACGCACCTCCCCACCCCGGGCCGTTTACCTTGGAAGTGCTCCGGTACACACCCATGAGAACCGCCATCAACCACGTGCCACCATGGAGCAGCCTCCGCACCTGCCGGCCCACGAGGCCTGGCACCACGTGTACCACCAGCTCTGCGCGCTGAAACAGGCCCTGGACCAATTGGGCCTTGGCGCTGCCGCGCCCACCGAGCCGCCGCCACCACCGCCACCGGCCCTGCGCCTCAGCAAGCGCCAGCGCCAGTTCCTGAAGCTGCTGTGCGACCCCAAGGGCTATACCTACAAGGAGATCGCCCACCGCATGGACTGCCATCCCAGCACCCTGCGCACCTACCGCGAACGCATTGCCCGCCAGCACGGCATTGCCGGCAAGACCAACCTGCTCCGCTGGGCCCTGCAGAACGGCCTGGACTGAACGCACCAACGGACCTGAAGCCTACCGCCATGATCGTCGCCACCATGAACCTGCAGGAGAAACTGGCCCACGTGCGCAGCGATGTGGACCGCGTGCTGCGCAAGCACAGGCCCGCCATGGACCGCCTGCGCCATGCGCTCCGCGCCAGCCGCGACAAGACCCCGCGCCTGGAATTCCTGGACTACCGCTCGCCCGCGCTCATCAACTGGCTCGTCACGCTCCATTGCGCCAAGAAGGCCGAACGCATCTACCTCACTGCGTGGTGGCATGTGCACGACCTGGGCCTCGAGGCCTTCAACCTCACACCCGATGGCGCCATCTACTTCGATACCCACTTCTTCCAGCGCTACCGCGAGCGCGAGAGCGGCCAGGAGGATGCGCTGGGCAACATGGCCCAGTTCCTCCTCGTGAACCACGACATCACCTTGAAGCGGCTATCCACCGAGCGTCATGGCCTGCCCCAAGTGGTGGGCATCTCGCGCGAGGGCCTCTTCCTGGGCACCGAGCGCCCAGGCGCCATTTTCGCCTGCGACACCTACCTCAGCGTGGACATGTTGCGCCCCGAACAGCTCAGCCTCTACAACGAAATGCAACACCACGCCGCCACCAAATACTGGTCCGCCGTGCAACGCCAGCAGCACATCGCCGCCATCAAGGAACAACTGGACCGCGCCGAGCGGCTCATCAAGAAAGTGGAAGAGGACCGGGCCCGGGAACGGGCCGAGGGGCTGGAAGGCTGAAGGCCGGTTCAGTACGGACAAGCAGGCCACGAGTCACAGACTCGCGGCAGCGGGAGGTGGGCCACTATAGCTTCTTTGCCCGATTTATTAGACCCATGTCCGGATTATTCTTCTGATAAATATGCTTTGCCCTACATTTTTGTGCTAAATATTCTAATAACCTATGCTCCTCTGGCTTTGTTGCGTGATAGTCCTTGTTGTACTTCAAGGTAGCCAATACGTCTGATAGAAAAAAAGAGTTCTTATCAAGATTAACAATATAATCATCTACTATTCTATGCCAATTACTGGGCCTTTCTGCAATTAACAACAGCATGATCTCATGCTTGAGTAAGGTGTTCGTTTCATTCAGAGCCTTATCCACTAGAAGCGGTCCCATTTTACTTGAAAACAAATCATCTTTAAAAAACTTCACCACATTGGTGGGAACCGCCAACAACACCGCCATTCTCTTCTGCAAGGGATCCGAGATATCGAAGTCTTCCTCATCCAAATCGAATCTAGCACCTTCAAAGGCAATACTTCCCCTCTCGGCTAGAAGCGGATGTAATACAATAAGCAGCTTATTCACTTCATTCCATGCTTGTAGTATTCTATCCAACACATCCTTTCTAAGATTAACATCAACGAAATCACTATTTCTCAGTGCTCTTGCCGTTGCTGTAATCTGCCTCATTAATATCAGGAATGAGTAATCCCTTAGAACCGAATTAATGATCTGATTGTAAGGTCTCACCTGATTATAATGCTTGTCGGCATACTTATCCTTTACCTCATCCGGCAAACCTGATGAAATCACATTTGCCTTCAGCTTCTCCTGTTCTCTTTCCAGCTGCGGTATGTCAGGATTCCATGAGATGGATTTATACGGATTTATGCTATCCGGTATGCTCACCTTATGGCGCACAATTTCAAGTGTCTCCTTCAAGTCATTACTCAGAACCTCCAAAGCATCCGATTTGTTTCTATCGATTCCAGTATAAAACTCAATAATCTCTGGATAATCAACATACTTCTTGTTTTCGTAAACCTGCTTCAAGAACACAGGACTCATATTCATTCGGTGCGCTATGAAGAAAAATACCCAATACGCATTCTTGAAGTAAATACTGTTCGCAGAAGTTCTGCCAAAAATAGAGTTGTCAATGAGCAGTCCAAGCAAATAATTGACGTCTAGGTCAATCATATTGGCTTGACAGAACTCATTAATACTGTTCTTGAAGAAATCCTCACTGAAGTCAAACTCATTCCTAAGAACAAGTAATTCGCACAAATATCCCAGAACAAATGTGCAATCCTTTACATCCGGCTTTTTACTGTGAAAAGTAGGTATCTCATACTCTTCAAATAAGGAGTTGAGTATGGTTTCGAGCAATTTCGTGCGATTAATCGGACTATACTCCGAACCAATCCTACTTGATGCTCTAAGTATTGAGATGCAATTCTTCGGGGTTCTATGCATATTCAATGTCTCCAAATCCTTTGCCACCTTCTCTAACACGACATTGTAATCCTCTGCTATAGCCTTACTCTTCGAGTATCCAGTGACAATCTTCCTCAACTCGGTTTGTGGTAGTGGTAATAAATAAAGGGGTTCAAAGGGTCTTTTTATTTCCACTTTATCGCCCTCCTGGTTGTTGATGAAAAAGTTGTTGTCGAGCGTATTGCAAATAATCACAGGAATACTTTGAAATTCTTCGCAAACGTTCTTAATCATCTGCATTACCCCATTCTCCTCGAAGCTAACCGAGTCTAGCAATATGCAATCAATTCTATCAGATTTCCTAAAATAGTAATTCTCTACCTCTCTCTTTATGTGATTCACCACCTTATGCTTCCTTGTCTTCCTGGCATCAACATAGAAAAACACTTTGCCTTGCTTATAGGCTTCGAGCTTCAGGTAATGCGCCAGACATGTCAGACCAAACTCAGATGGAGCTTTGATGATATAATTCTGAGGATTGTTTATTATAGTCGATAATTCAATTCTATCATCCCAATTTGAATTCGGACTATTGGGTACTTCCTTCTTCGTGCTGAGGATAGGATCAATCCATACAGGTGTCCTTTCGTTATACGTTGTTAAAGATTCTTCAAGATCAGCCTCTAATCTCCTCGTGATGATGTCTATTTCTGACATCACCTTATCTGCATTCTCTATATATGAGTTCTCCTTAATAAACAATTCAAGTTTTTGCCTTAACAGTTCTTCGAAATTAGGTACTCCATTGTAATCAACATAAAGTCCCTGGGGGGAGATATTTGACTTGAACGTCTTCACCTTTTGATACTGATCAACATCAAACTCTTCCGGATCCACTTTCTGCTTGCCGAAAAAGAAGATGATTCTCGGCAATCCATCTAGATTGCCACTCTTACGCTCAAGTGCATCCAGAAACTCATGCTCAGTACCGCTCCCAGCCTTCAGCGTAGGCTGCCCAAATCGATTTTTCATTATCCCAATGAATATGTCATATCTCAAACTCTCAAGATGCTCGTCTATGATCTCTTGCCCATTCCTTCCCATATCCGGCAAGACATCCTTCTCCCACATGAATGTTTCCAGACCAATCCCAAAATGTTTAGCAAAACCCTGATTTATTTCTTCGATAATCCGCTTACAGACATCTCTCTCCTCTTTACAATCCCCGGGTGAGGAAATGAAGCAGGTGAAGACCTTTCTATTATCCATGCTGCAGTTAGATTACTGATTCTGGTTCGCTCTCCGTTTCAAAAACACCCACAGGGTCCCCTTACGTGGGACCCTGCGGGTGTCTACTACAACTCCAAACGTTGCGTTCGGTCTATCCGCTGCACATCTCGCAGGCATCCGGGTTATCCAGGCTGCAGGCGATCTGGGCGGCGGCGAGCTCTTCGGCGCTGGGGCCGTTGGTTACCAGGGGGGCGGTCATCACGGGCTCGCGCAGCTCCATGGTGGCGGCCATGGCGCCCACGGCGGCCGGTTCGGCCTGCGGGGCGGCCAGCTTGGCCTTGTCCACCGTGAACTTGATGGCGTCCGTAGCGGCCTTGGTGCGCAGGTAGTACATGCCGGTCTTCAGGCCCGCCTTCCAGCTGTAGAAGTGCATGCTGGTGAGCTTGCCGAAGTTGGCGTTCTCCATGAAGATGTTGAGGCTCTGGCTCTGGCAGATGAAGGCCCCGCGATCGGCCGCCATGTCGATGATCACCTTCTGGCTGATCTCCCAGGCGGTCTTGTAGAGGTCCTTCAGGTTCTGCGGGATCTCCGGGATGTGCTGGATGCTGCCGTTGGCGGCCACGATCTTGTTCTTCAGCTCCTCGCCCCAGAGGCCCAGCTTCACCAGGTCGCGCAGCAGGTACTTGTTCACCACCACGAACTCGCCGCTGAGCACGCGGCGGGTGTAGATGTTGCTGGTGTAGGGCTCAAAGCACTCGTTGTTGCCCAGGATCTGGGCGGTGCTGGCGGTGGGCATGGGGGCCAGCAGCAGGCTGTTGCGCACGCCGTGCTGCTTCACCTCCTGGCGCAGGGCCTCCCACTCCCAGCGGTCGCTGGGCTTCACGCCCCACATGTCGAACTGGAACACGCCCTGGCTGATGGGGCTGCCGGCATAGGTCTCGTAGGGGCCCTCCTCCTTCGCCAGGTCCTTGCTGGCGGTCATGGCCGCGTAGTAGATCGTTTCGTGGATCTCGCGGTTCAGCACCTTGGCCTCCACGCTGTCGAAGGGATGGCGCATGAGGATGAAGGCATCCGCCAGGCCCTGCACGCCGATGCCGATGGGGCGGTGGCGCATGTTGCTGCGGCGCGCCTCGGGGATCGGGTAGTAGTTCTGGTCGATCACGCGGTTCAGGTTGCGCGTGAGCTGGTAGGTCACCTCGAAGAGCTTGTCGTGGTCGAACTTGCCCTTCTCCACGAACTTGGGCAGGGCGATGGAGCCCAGGTTGCACACGGCCACCTCATCGGGGCTGGTGTACTCGATGATCTCCGTGCAGAGGTTGCTGCTCTTGATGGTGCCCAGGTTCTGCTGGTTGCTCTTGCCGTTGGCGGCGTCCTTGAAGAGCATGTAGGGCGTGCCGGTCTCGATCTGGCTCTCCAGGATCTTGAACCAGAGGTCCTGCGCCTTGATGGTCTGGCGGCCCTTGCCCTCGGCCTCATAGCGCTCGTACAGCTCCTCGAACTTCGCGCCCCAGGTGTCGGCCAGGCCGGGGCACTCGTTGGGGCACATCAGCGTCCAGCTGCCGTTCTGCTCCACGCGCTTCATGAAGAGGTCGGGCACCCACATGGCGTAGAAGAGGTCGCGGGCGCGCATCTCCTCCTTGCCGTGGTTCTTCTTCAGCTCCAGGAAGTCGAACACGTCGGCGTGCCAGGGCTCCAGGTACACGGCGAAGCTGCCTTTGCGCTTGCCGCCGCCCTGGTCCACGTAGCGGGCCGTGTCGTTGAACACGCGCAGCATGGGCACAATGCCGTTGCTGGTGCCGTTGGTGCCCTTGATGTAGCTGCCCTTGGCGCGCAGGTTATGCACGCTGAGGCCGATGCCGCCGGCGCTCTGGCTGATCTGGGCACACTGCTTCAGGGTGTCGTAGATGCCGGTGATGCTGTCGTCCTTCAGTTGCAGCAGGAAGCAGCTGCTCATCTGCGGCTTGGGGGTGCCGGCGTTGAAGAGGGTGGGCGTGGCGTGGGTGTACCAGCCTTCGCTCAGGTCGTTGTAGGTGCGGATGGCGCTCTCCAGGTCCTCCTTGTGGATGCCCACGGCCACGCGCATCAGCATGTGCTGGGGGCGCTCCACCACCTGGCCGTGCAGGCGCAGCAGGTAGCTGCGCTCCAGGGTCTTGAAGCCGAAGTAGTCGTAGCTGAAGTCGCGGTCGTAGATGATGGCGCTGTCCAGCACATCAGCGTTCTTGCGGATGATCTGGAACACGTCCTCGGCGATGAGGCTGGCCTTCTCGCCGGTCTTGGGGTCCAGGTACTCATAGAGGTCCTTCATGGTCTCGCTGAAGGACTTCTTGGTGTTCTTGTGCAGGTTGCTGACGGCGATGCGGCTGGCGAGCTGGGCGTAGTCCGGGTGCTTCACCGTCATGGTGGCGGCCACCTCGGCGGTGAGGTTGTCCAGCTGGGTGGGGGTCACACCATCGAAGATGCCATCGATGACCTTGAGGGTCACCTGGGTGGCATCCACGGTGGGGTCCAGGCCATAGCACAGCTTCTTCACCCGGGCGGTGATCTTGTCGAATTTCACCGCCTCCCGGCGGCCGTCGCGCTTGATGACGTACATGTTCCTTCTATGCGTTTGGGTTTGGTGGACCGGCGCACCTTGGGCTCCCGCTTGCGGCGTTCCGGCTGGTTAATTTTCTGTCGTGGGACAGGACCTCCAAGATGGGGGCCTGACGGGGGGGTCGGTCCGGTGGTGGAGGGGGTTCTCTTCAACCGGTGAATGTGAATTGCGAATGCTTGCTGGCTGACGGGTGTCTTTATGTCCTATGCTGGATCCTGGGTTGCATAGGACATCAGACAACTGTCAGCTGACAACTAGAAGTCCGCGTCCAGGGTGAACTTGGCCTCGTCCTTGTCCTTGGAGAGCACGCCGGCCTTCTGGTACTCGCCCACGCGCTTCTCGAAGAAGTTGGTCTTCCCCTGCAGGGAGATCATCTCCATGAAGTCGAAAGGGTTGGTGGCGTTGTACACCTTCTCGTTGCCCAGTTCCACCAGCAGGCGGTCGGCCACGAACTCGATGTACTGCTGCATCAGCTTGGCGTTCATGCCGATGAGGTTCACGGGCAGGGCGTCGGTGACGAACTCCTTCTCGATCTCCACGGCATCCTTGATGATGGTCTCCACGGTCTTCTTCGGGAGCTTGTTCAGCAGGTGCTTGGTGTAAAGCAGGCAGGCGAAGTCGCAGTGCAGGCCCTCGTCGCGGCTGATGAGCTCGTTGCTGAAGGAGAGGCCGGGCATGAGGCCGCGCTTCTTCAGCCAGAAGATGCTGCAGAAGCTGCCGCTGAAGAAGATGCCCTCCACGGCGGCGAAGGCGATGAGGCGCTCGGCGAAGCTGCCCTTGCTGATCCAGCGCAGGGCCCACTCGGCCTTCTTGCTCACGCAGGGCACCGTGTCGATGGCGTGCAGCAGACGGTCCTTCTCGATCGGGTCCTTGATGTAGGTGTCGATCAGCAGGCTGTAGGTCTCGCTGTGGATGTTCTCCATGGCGATCTGGAAGCCATAGAAGAAGCGGGCCTCGGGGTACTGCACCTCGTGCAGGAAGTTCTCGGCGAGGTTCTCGTTCACGATGCCGTCGCTGGCGGCGAAGAAGGCCAGCACGTGCTTGATGAAGTAGCGCTCATCGTCGTTCAGCTTGTCGTTCCAGTCCACCAGGTCGGCATGCAGGTCGATCTCCTCGGCGGTCCAGAACGCGGCCTCGTGCTTCTTGTAGAAGCTCCAGATGTCGTTGTGCTGGATGGGGAAGATGACGAAGCGGTCCTTGTTCTCCTTGAGCAGGGGCTCGTTGGCGGCCGCCACATCGGCGGGCAGGATGTCCTCCATGCTCATTTGGGTGGGCTTGGGCTGGTTGCTCATGCGGGGTTCGGGGAATAAGGGTTCGTTCGGGGAAGGCCCCGTTCAAAAAACTGCCTGACTTTTCTTGGTTCCCGCCGGCGTCGTGGACCCAGGACCGGTGGTCTCCGGGGGCGTCGTCGTCGGGTCACAAAATTGGCCCCCCCGGGGGGGCTGGGCAACGATCGAAGGCGGGTAAGTTTCCGGAGTTTTCAACACGGCCCGGTTCCTCAGCATTGGCGCGGGAGGGATCCATTGTGCAACCTTGCAAGACATTTCTATTCACGATCGGTTAACAAGCTGCAGACCGCGCAGCTGTAGGGCGCTGGCGCGATGGCCCGGTCCGGGAACTCGCGTCCGTGTTGCGTTCCACGGGGGTGGTCCGCCGCAGCCAAGCACGATCTTCCGGGTTCCTGCCGAAGCGCGTCCGGAAAACGCATGTTCCACGGGACGCACAGGGGGGAGCCGCTCATCGTGGCCGCGGTGGGGGCCATCGTGCGACGGTGCCGGTCGGACGAATGGCCCGAAGCCCTCCGTTCCACTGATGGGGGTCAGTCGGCGCCCGCCTTGGGGCTGCACCAACTGGTATGTTTGTCATCGATCATCGGACCTATGCTCATCAAGCCCACAAGTCTTCTTGTCGCCTGTTCGTTGTGCCTGTCCAGCATGGGTCAGACCGCGGCCAAACCGCGTGCACGCGAGCTGGGCATCCCCTTCACCGGGACACCCGGCACCTACAACGCCATCACCGATGTGCCGGGCGTGCTGGTGGGCTACACCACTATCATCCAAGATAATGGCCGACTGGTGCGCGGCAAAGGACCGGTGCGGACGGGGGTGACGGTGATCCTGCCCCGCGGCCGCTCGGACGAGGGCGCACCCGCCGCCTACTACATCCTGAACGGCGATGGTGAAATGACCGGACTGCTGTACGTGGAGGATTACGGTATGGTCTACGGACCGATCGGCATCACCAACACGAGCAGCGTGGGCGTGGTCCGCGACGCCATCGGCGCATGGTGCGTGGAACATCACACCACCGGCCAATTGTTCGACTTCTCCTTCGGCCTGCCCGTGGTGGCCGAGACCTATGATGGCATGTTGAACGACATCAACGGCCTGCATGTGACCCAGCAGCATGTGTGGCAGGCGCTGGACAGTGCCCGGTCGGGGGTGGTCCTCGAAGGCAATGTGGGTGGGGGAACAGGCATGAGCATGTTCCACTTCAAAGGCGGCAGCGGTACCTCGTCACGGGTGGTCGTCATCGATACGGCACGCTACACGGTGGGCGCCTTTGTGCAGGCCAATTTCGGCGCTCGAAAGGACCTGACCGTGGCGGGCGTACCCGTAGGTCATGAGCTCACCGATCTACTCCCCGTGTTCAACACCAAGGAGAAGGACGGCTCCATCATCGTGGTGATCGCCACGGACGCGCCGCTCCTGCCTTCCCAGTTGAAGCAGCTCGCCAAACGCGTCACCATCGGGCTGGCCCGCACCGGAGGGCTCGGCCGCAACAGCTCGGGCGACATCTTCCTGGCCTTCAGCACACGTGCTCCCTCCGCCAACGCAAAGGGTACGCTGGAGACCTGGAGCTCGGTACCGAAAGAGCAGCTGGACAAGCTGTACCAGGCCACGGCCGAAGCCACGGAGGAGGCCATCATCAATGCTCTGGTCGCCGCGGAGACCATGAAAGGCATCAACGACAACACGATACATGCTGTGCCCACCGACCGGCTGCAGGCCATCCTGCGGAAATACGGGCGCCTGACCGCCAAGTAGGCCCTGCGGCCCAGGTCCTTCGTCCCACCGATGGGTCAGGAACGCTCCGCCTGCTGCTCCAGCCAGGCCGCGTAGATCTCCTCCAGCTCGGCGTACCACTCCGCACCGTACTTGCGGGTCAGGGCATCCTTCAGGAAGCGGAACACCGGCACATCCAGCTTCTTGCCGCAGCTGCACGCGGGCTTGCAGATGGGCCAGCGGTGGTAGTTGAGCCCCTCGTGGAACTTCAGCTGGGTGATGCGGATGGGGTACAGGTGGCAGCTGATGGGTTTGCGGAAGGGGATCTTGCCCTCCTTCCAGGCCTTCTCGATGCCGCACAGCGCGATGCCGTTCTCGAACACGGTGAAGGCGCACTCCTTGTCGCCATCCACCAGCGGGGTCACCAGGTCGCCATCCTCGTCCACCACGCTGGTGCCGAACTCGGCCACCGCCTGCTGTCCCTTCTCGGGGATGTAGGGCTTGATCGTGGGCCACAGCTGCTTGATCAGCTCGGCCTCTTCGGCCTCCAGGGGCGCCCCGCTGGAGCCTTCCACGCAGCACGCGCCCTTGCAGGCATTGAGGTCGCAGACGAAGCGCTGCTCAAAGAGGTCTTCGGAAATGAGGGTGCCGCGGTGTTCGATCACAGTGACCGCCGAAGCCTCGGCGAAGGCGGATGGTTCCGCGCTGCGAAGCTACGGGGCAAGGCCGCCATGCATGCGACCTGCGCATGGACCCCGATGGACGGCCATGGACGCGCACGTCCATCGCGCGTCCATGGCTGTCCATTGAACACAGTGGAACAAGCCGAACGAACCGACATCTTTGCAGCCGCGTTGCCGAAGGTTTCCAGGGCATACGCACCACGCACCATGAGCAACCAGGAAGACCGCCTCAAGACCCTCATCGGCCATGCCAAGGAGTATGGCTTCGTGTTCCCCAGCAGCGAGATCTACGACGGCCTCAGCGCCACCTACGACTACGGTCCGTACGGCGTGGAGCTGAAGAACAACATCCGCCGCTACTGGTGGGAGTCCATGACGAAGCTCAACGAGAACATCGTGGGCATCGATGCGGCCATCTTCATGCACCCCACCACCTGGAAGGCCAGCGGCCACGTGGACGCCTTCAACGATCCGCTCATCGACAACAAGGACAGCAAGAAGCGCTACCGCGCCGACGTGCTCCTGGAGGAGCACATGGCCAAGTACGCCGACAAGATCGAGAAGGAGGTGGAGAAGGGCCGCAAGAAGTTCGGCGAGGCCTTCGACGAGGCGCAGTTCCGCGCCACCAACCCCAACGTGAAGCGCAGCCAGGAGCGCATCGATGCTGTGGAGGGCCGCATGAAGGCCGCCCTGGAGGCCAACGACCTCGCCGGCCTGCGCCAGCTGATCATCGACGAGGAGATCAAGTGCCCCATCAGCGGCACGGGCAACTGGACCGATGTGCGCCAGTTCAACCTGATGTTCGCCACCGAGCTGGGCAGCGTGAGCGGCGAGAGCAGCACCATCTACCTGCGTCCCGAGACCGCCCAGGGCATCTTCGTCAACTTCCTCAACGTGCAGAAGAGCGCGCGGATGAAGATCCCCTTCGGCATCGCGCAGACCGGCAAGGCCTTCCGCAACGAGATCGTGGCGCGCCAGTTCATCTTCCGCATGCGGGAGTTCGAGCAGATGGAGATGCAGTTCTTCATCAAGCCCGGCACCCAGCAGGAGTGGTACGAGCACTGGAAGGCCAAGCGCATGGCCTGGCACCGCGCCCTGGGCCTGCCCGCGGACAACTACCGCTACCACGACCACATCAAGCTGGCGCACTACGCCGACGCCGCCTGCGACATCGAGTTCCGCTTCCCCATGGGCTTCAAGGAGCTGGAGGGCATCCACAGCCGCACCGACTTCGACCTGGCCAACCACGAGAAGCACAGCGGCCGCAAGCTCACCTACTTCGACCCCGAGGCCAACGAGAGCTATGTGCCCTATGTGCTGGAGACCAGCATCGGTCTGGACCGCATGTTCCTGGCCATCCTCAGCGCGGCCTACGACGAGGAGAAGTTGGAGAACGGCGAAGAGCGCGTGGTGCTCCGCATCCCCGCCCCGCTGGCGCCCGTGAAGGTGGCCGTGCTGCCCCTGATCAAGAAGGACGGCCTGCCCGAAAAGGCCCGCGCCATCATGGACCGCCTGAAGCTGGACCACAACTGCCAGTACGACGAGAAGGACTCCATCGGCAAGCGCTACCGCCGCCAGGATGCCATCGGCACGCCCTACTGCATCACGGTGGACCACGAGACGCTCACCGACAACGCCGTCACCATCCGCGAGCGCGACAGCATGAAGCAGGAGCGCGTGCCCATCAGCGAGGTGGAGCGCATCGTGAGCGAGAAGGTGGATCTGCGGGGGTTGTTGAAGCAGCTCTGAGCTAACTCAGATAGTCCCGCACGACCTTCTGGATCGAGGCCTTCACCCCTTCCCAGGTCTGTCCTTGCAGGCTGATGGGGTCCTCGCTGTCCTCGGCGTCCTTGAAATAGGTAACCGCACTGGGGATACTGATGGCCAGCATCTGGTCAGGATACTTGGCGCGGTGCCAGCCCATGATCGTGCTGAGGTCGTGATGCTGGAGCAGCGTATACAGGTCCCAGAAGTCCTTCTTCTTGCCTCGGCCCAGCAACGCCTGGATCTTCATTGCAGCGATGTCCGGATCGGCGTACATCCGAACAGGACCATGCCGTTCCAGTTCGGCGATCCGGGCATGGGGGTACTTGACAATATCCACCTTAACTGCGCCGACGAAGCAGAACAGGCCGATGGCGGTTCCACGGCCGGGCTCGTAGTGGAAGGATGTGCCGAACTCCTCCTTCAATGCATCCCTGATGGCATCATGCTCGAACGTGCCACCGAAAAGATCCAGGTCCACGGAGAGGCGATGTCCATACCGAAGGGCCAGTGCGGTTCCGCCGACCAAGGCATGGTCGCGCAAGATGGGCATCGCCATCAACCGTTCTAGTACGGGGAGAGTCCCGGGTGGGAGCGCTTCAACATGTAGCATCGGAAACTCTCCAAGGGTTCGTCCACCACTGCGCTGGCCAGGGACAAGCGATGCTCCGGCAGGAACTTCGCCTCCAGCAGCGCTGTGCGCACCTTGTCATCGCCGTAATAGCGTCGGCACTGCCGGATGTCCTCCACATCGCCCCGCTCGAACACGCGCTCGATCACAAAGCGCCACTTCGCATCCAGGTCCATGCGCTCATAGTCCACATCCCAGAAGATGCGGCGATCGAACACGGGCCTGGCCACTGACATGCAGCGAAGGTACACCGGTGAGCAAGGCATGTAACTTCCGCTAACCCGAGGCGTCCTACCAGCAACCTCGTCCTTTTCCAACCATGCGTACCCTCGCGCTACTGCTCACTGCGAGCACCATCGGCCATACATGGGCCCAACAGCCCATCACGGCCACCATCGACCTGCGCGACCAGCGCAA
>CAUJFM010000086.1 GCA_963169595.1 Bacteroidota bacterium
ATGAGATCACCGAGAAGCTGCAGGTCTTCCGCAGCACCGATTGCGGCCGCACTTGGACCCAGCTGCCCGGCGAACTGAACGGGACCGCCTTGGTGACCAGCGGCAACGATGCCCAGATGCCGCCCACCCAGTGGCAGCTCAAGACCATCACCCTGCCGGGCTCGGTGCTGACGAACAATGTGCGTTTCCGCTTCCGCTTCACCAGCGGCACCTTCTCGAACAACCTCTTCATCGACGACATCAACATCGCCACCCCTGTGGGCATCATCGACCTGATGCAGGACGGCATGGTGAACGTGTTCCCCAACCCCACCAACGACCACTTCACCCTGCAGGTGCTCGGCATGGAGGATGAGCGCACGGAGATCGTGATCACCGACCTGCGTGGTGCCGTGGTGTACAGCAATGTGTTCCAGCCCAAGGGCGGTGCCAACATCGAGCTGAGCGCCCGCGGTATGGGCCTCGCTGAAGGAGTCTACATGCTCCGCGCCTCGAACAGCCTGGGTCGGAGCACCCAGAAGCTGGTGGTGGGCCGCTGATAGCGACATTGGACCTGGTCGAAGGCCTCCGCACAGCGGGGGCCTTCGCCTTTCCAGGGGTCAATAGGTACGCGCAGCGAGCATCACCAGGGTGCACCCTTCCACCACCTCGATGCCAGCATGGCGGAGCCGGTCGGCGAACGTGTCGTTCTCCGTGCCCGGGTTGAAGATGACCCGCTTGGGACGCAGGGCCAGGATGCGGTCCTCCCAATCGCGCTGGTTGACCGGATTGAGGTACAGGGTGACCGTGTCCACGGTGCCCTGCTGCGGCAGGTCCCGTTGGATCTGCACGCTTTGGATGGATCCGGCCTTGTTACCCACCGCCACCACGGGATGTCCGTGCGCGAGCAAGCGCACCACCGCCAGATGCGAGTAGCGGTCCGTGTGGGGACTTGCCCCCAAGACCACCGTGGTTCCCGGTCCCATGATACAAAGGTCGCTCAAGCCATCAACATGGTCTGTGGATGACCGGGTTGGACTTAACCCTACCGACATCCTCCGGAAACACGCTCAGGGTTGATTTGCCAAACCCCTTCCCCATGACCGCCCAGCGCGCATCCGGAACAACCGCCTCATCGGCAGGGAAGCGCGACATCGACATCCTCGTCCTCTCCGACCTCCACCTGGGCACCTACGGCTGCCGGGCCAAGGAACTGTTGGCATACCTGCGTTCCGTGCGCCCCCGCATGGTGATCCTCAACGGCGACATCATCGACATCTGGCAGTTCAAGAAGAGCTACTTCCCCAAGAGCCACATGCAGGTGCTCAAACGCCTGATGAAGCTGGCCGGCAAGGTCCCCGTGTACTACATCACCGGCAACCACGACGAGGCCCTGCGGCGCTACAGTCCGGCCTCCCTCGGAGGACTGCACCTGATGGACAAGCTGGTGCTCACGATCGACGGTGAACGGTACTGGTTCTTCCATGGCGACATCTTCGACATGAGCACCACCCATGCACGCTGGCTGGCCCGGTTGGGTGGGGTCGGATACGACCTGCTGATCCGTATCAACACCGTGGTGAACTGGTGTCTGGAACGGATGGGCAGGCCGCGGATGAGCTTCAGCAAGCGCATCAAGCAGCGGGTGAAGCGGGCGGTGTCGTACATCAGCGATTTCGAGGAGACGGCAGCGCGCATTGCGGTGCATGAGGGGCATGACCACGTGGTGTGCGGCCACATCCACCAACCACAGATGCGGCGGATCACCACCTCGAAAGGCAGTGTGGGCTACATGAACTCAGGTGACTGGATCGAGCACCTGAGCGCCCTGGAGTACAGCGGTGGGAAATGGCGGCTGTACATGCACAGCGAGGACACCGACCTGACCGAGCGTGCGGTGCGTGCCGTGGCGGAGCAACTGCTCCCCGCTTGATCAGATCTCGCTCATGCCCTTGCGCAGGTCCTCCACAGTGCGCTCGGGCAGCTTCGTCAGGTCCAGCACCATCAATCCGTCCAAGGCATCGTTGAAGCGGGGGTCGCGGTTGAACCCGATGATGCGCGCGTTCAGCAGCAGGTACTTCTTGAGCAGCACAGGCATGGAGGTCTCATGCGGATCGACCTCGGCGATGAGGCGGTCCATCTTCTTGAGATCGGCCATGGAGGCTTCCACGAGGGCCTCGCTGTCCGCCGGATCGGCCTTCACCTTGAATCGGTTGCGGGGCTCCACATGGGCCGCCAGCGCATGATCGTAGTGGTGCTGGCGCACGAACTCCATGATGAGCGTGCGTGAGAACCGACTGTAGGTGCCACTGATGCTCACCGGCCCGATGAGGTAGCGGTGATCGGGGTTGGCGGTGATGTGCAACAAGAGGCCACGCCACAACATGAACAGGGGCAGGCGCTGCCGCTGATACTCATGACGTACGAACGAACGCCCGAGCTCGAAGCTGCGCCGCAGGACACGCTCCATGGGCCGTTCCATGCGGAAGAGCGTACTGGTGTAGAACCCACGCTTGCCGTAGCGGGCCATGATGCGGGCGCCATCACCAATGCGGTACGACCCCACCAACCGGCGCTGCTCCCGGTCCCAGAGGAAGAGGTGGTCGTAATAGATATCGAACTCATCCAGGTCCACCGCCTTGTTCGTTCCCTCGCCCACCGCCCTGAACGTGATCTCGCGCAGGCGACCGATCTCCCGCAGCAGGTTCGGGATCCGATGGCTCGGAGCGAGGTACAGGTCGAACTCGGCCTGCTCGTTCAGCTTCAGGTCCGCAACGGCGGCTATGTCCCTCTCCAGCAGTTCGACCGGAACGGCCTCCACCACCTCTTTGGGCCGGCTCGGGAAGCGCAGCGGTTCGAACAGGTCGCGCTTCACCTTCAGGCCGCTGCCCAGTGCATAGGTCCGGGCCCGCAGGAAGCGCGCCAGTTGTTCGGCCGATGAGAACGCCGCGACCTCCTTGGCCGGAATGGGTTTGCCAATGCGCATCCGCACGGAGCGCCCCCGCATGCGCAGCATCTCCTTGGGCAGGGCCAGGGTACGGAGGTTGGGATGGATCATGCCCAGCATGTGGAAGACCACGCTGTTGGCGCCATCGAACCAGACCGGCACCACGGGAACACCGGCGTGCTGGATCAACTTGATCACCGGGGTCTTCCATCGCGGGTCGGCCACGGCCTTCACCTCGGTACGCCAGCTGCTGACCTCACCGGCGGGGAAAACGGCCAGGGCGCCTCCCTCCTTCACGTGGGCCAAGGCCTGGCGCATGCCTTGGAAACTGCTCAAGGACCCCAGCTGCTCGAACGGGTTCACCCCGATGAACCGGTCCTTCAAGGGGTCGAGCTGCTGCAGCAGGAAGTTGGCCATCACCTTCAGGTCAGGGCGCACACGGCCCAGCACCTGCACCAGGGCCAGCCCATCGATGGCGCCGTACGGGTGGTTCGCCACGATGACCAGTCCGCCCGTACGGGGAACACTTTCGAGGTCCTCTGCCTGCACATCCAGTTCCAGCTCGAGGTTGCGGAAGACCCCATCCACGAACTCCAGGTCGTGCAGGTGGCCGATGGCGTTGTAGAAGCGCTCCAGTTGCTTGAGGCCGCTCACCTCGGTCAACACGGCGATCCGCGGATCGCCAGGACGCATGTGGCTCGCCTTGGCCAGTTCGGCCGGTTGGACCAATCGCTTCATCGCAGGCCCACGAAGGTACCCATCCTCCTCCATGAGCAATGCTCAAGGCTCAAGAATGCCGATGATGCGCTCATCCATCAGCTCGCCTCCGGGATAGCGGCGCGTGTAGTCCAGGTTGATCCAATGCCGGCCGTCCGCGTCGGTATGATGGTAGAGCGGGGCATCCCCCACTTCCTTGACGAAGAGCACCTTGCGGATCAGGTGGGCCGCCCGCTCCAACCGGGCGTCATCGCCGATCAGCAGCTCGGGGTACACATGGCCGGTGGTGCGCACCAGCCGCACCTCGCCCCCCACGGCATTGATCAGGGCCGCCATCAGCACCGCATGATCATCGCAATCACCAGCCATCAGGTCCAGACTTTCGCCGATGGGTGCGAAATACTCGCGGCCCTTGGGGTCGGAGACATAGGTCCAGCGGCTGTTGATCTCCTTGAAGATGGACAGCGAGCGGACCAGCACCGTTTCATCGGCGGCCACCTTCACGGTGGCGAAGTGGGTGGTGGCCATGCGCACCGCGGTCCTTCTCGTTTCCGGCTCCACCTCATTGATCAGCCTTTTCAGTTGGTCCGCGTTGTGGAACGGGTCCACCCGCTCGGAGGCCATGGGCACCTCAGCGACCGTTTCCCGAAGTGTCCGCAGCCAATCGGCGTAACGGGTGAACAGATCACCGAACGTGAACGACCCCACCAGGCTCGTAACGGTGATGATGACGACGCCCGCCAGCAGCCCCAAATGGACCACCACCCTGAAGCGCCGCACCAGCACCATGAAGGCGGCCAGCACGGCCACGAACACGATCAATTGATCGACACGAACCCCGCCCCACCACGGCAGGCGCAGCTCCGGGACATGCGGGTCGATGATGACGAACAAGGGCAGCGCAAGGACCGTGGCCACCAGGTACAGGACCACCGTACCTGCCAGCCGATCGGCCAGCTCCCGTCCCCTGCTGTGCTTCTCCTCCTCTTTCATGCGCTCCGAACGACCGCGAATCTCGTGCCGCAAAGGAGCCTTCTTCCCGATCGGACCCGGAACTTCTCAACGACCGGGCCTGCCGATCACAGCCGATCTGATTAACACTCTTTAACTACGACCCAACCCCATTCAACCATCGACGAAGCAGCCACTTCCATCGACAAACACAACGAACAGGCCATCTGTGCAAACCCGGCCATCCCCAGGACTTGCATGGGAAACCTGCCCTGATAGTTTTGCCGCCCATGAACGCCAAGGTGTTGCTGTTCGCGCTGCTGGGACTCCCCCAGGCGGTGTGGTCCCAAGCGGACACCCTTGGCTATGGCGGACCGGAAGGCCTCGACATCTACGAGGAACTGATCGAGGAGGATGGCGGCTCGGTGGACCCGGTCATCCCCCGGGTGGCAGCCGGCCCTGTGGCCTGGGACGTGAACGACTCCCTGTCCTTCATTCCGGGCTACGACATGTACTGCCACTGGAATACGGACGTGATCTTCGACCGTGGGAACACCGCGCGCTTCGTGCATGACACCCTGCGGTTGGTGTTGAGCCAGGCCGATTGCGACCATGCCTTACCCTGCGAAGGGAAGCTGAACTCCCCGTTCGGCCCCCGACGCGGACGGATGCACTACGGCATCGACCTGGACCTGGAGACCGGTGATACCGTGCGCTGTGCTTTCGCCGGCATGGTGCGCATCTCCAAGTACAACAAGAGCTTCGGCCACGTGGTGGTGGTGCGGCACCAGAACGGATTGGAAACCCTGTATGCCCACCTGAGCAAGCGCCTGGTGGAGCCGGGCCAGGTGGTGGAGGCCGGCGACCTGCTGGGGCTTGGTGGGAACACCGGCCGCAGCTACGGCAGCCACCTGCACTTCGAAGTGCGCTTCCTGGACCAACCGATCGATCCCCTGTTGGTCTTCGACGTGGACAAAGGGCAGTTGAAGGCCAGCACCTTGGACATCCACAAAGGAGTGTTCGCCTCCATTGCTGCAGCCAAGGCCGCCTCCTCGGCGCGGCGCTACCACACGGTACGTCCGGGCGACACCTTGTCCGCGATCGCGCGCCGGAACCGCACATCGGTGTCCGCGTTGTGCCGGTTGAACGGCATCCGGTCCACCAGCGTGCTGCGGGTGGGGCAGCGGGTGCGCGTGAACTGAGCCTCGCTCAGGAGCGTCCTTCCCGGTCCTTGTTGTTACGGGCGTGCCTGCTCAGGGCCGTGACCATCTCTTGGTTGTAGTCCGGCGACAGGAGCATTTCCGAACCGTCGCGCAGCCGCATCAACAGCAGGTCGTGCCGGGCCTCAGGCAGACGGTCGATGAGGCTGCGTCCAAGGCCCAGGGTCAGGGAGGTCTGTCCGATATCCACCGAGCAGAAGCGGACGAAGTTCCGGTAACGCTCGCGGGCGGCGGCCTTGTCCATGCCCACGGAACGTGCGCGGATGTACTCCCTGGCAGCGGCGCGGTCGATGAGGCTGGCATCCACCACGTCGCTCATCGCGATGTACTCCGCCTCCTTGTCGTGCTCCAAGTGCAGCCCATTGCTGTCCAGGATGTAGACGAACCGCTTGCGCACATCGCGCACGAGCGCCACCACCGTACCGACCAGGCAGATGCCCGCGATCGACAGGAGAACAGCGAACGTGTTCAAGAGGGAGACGGTGATCACCCCCGCCAGCAACATCACGGGTGCAAGCCATAGCATGACCCGCGTGTTGTGCCAGACACGGCGCGAATGGAATTTGCGGATCGCCATGGAAGCTGGGTGAAATTTAACCGACCTGCGCATCGGGTGCCAGGTCACCTCGGAAAAGAACTGAGGCGGCCTGATGGCCGCCTCAGTGGTACCGGAGAAGGGATCCTCTACCCCCACACCCATACCCATCAACGCCCCTGACCCTCAATAAGTTACCGTTTAGCCAGCAGACCAAAAAGTCGCCTTTCTGTCCCGATTGCGTGCCGGTTCACTCGCCAGCAAAGGTGCGCCATTACAGGGAATGGAACACTATGGAGAGGGACGAATACCTAGGGGCTTCCTAATGAGATACTCAGGTGACGACCTGACTACTGTCGAATGAAGCTACCCCGGCGATGGTCTTCAAGCACCTTATGACTCTGTAACAGCTTGTTCATATACTTACAGTGGTATTGACCATATCATGGACCAAATAGGTAAGATTCTATCGGAGGTCTTCAGTCTGAAGGCCCTGCTGACCACCGTGTTGACAGGCTTCATATCAGCGATATTCATCTTCATTGCCCTGCGAATCTTCCGGCCTAGGATCGCGGTATCAAATCAGCTGGCCAAGCATATCCATCGTTCCAGAGGCACAAAGGTCTTTTCAGTGAAGATTCGTAACCGCAGTATCCTCCCCTTGATCAACCTCGAGGTCGAGGCCAACTTGATAACAGCCACCAAGCACAACGGTGGATGCTTGATGGATGTAAAGCCCCTTGTGTTCAACATGAGTGCGTTCCACCGCCTTCAAGGATGGCGGCCGTGGGATTCTGACGGTAAGTATGCCTTACGGATGTCAATCCTTGATGACCTAGATGAACTGTGGGAATCGAACTCCCAACACATTGAAGTAACCATCAGCGCGCGGCATCCTTGGAGTGGACTCACCAGGTGGTTCAGCATCGTGTACCATAGAACTGACGATGTCATTGTCGAAGGTGAGTTTGAAACGCAACGATCAATGAGGATACTACGTAAACCCTTCCGCTCGATGGGGCCGACTCCAGTAGCAGTAACTGACGAGACCTTGGCAAAGAACTGAGTATCAGCGGAAAAGACCTCGGACGACAAACTTTGTCGCTCTATGGCACGTTATTTATGTAGTTTTGAACCAACTCCCATGGACCATGGCACACGACATTGAGTTCACCTAAACGGTGACAGAGTATTACCAAGGTGGGGGGGGGCAGAAATGCCCCCCTCATCTTTTGGGGCTCTTTAACAGAGCGCGGAACACACCTAACATCCTTATCTTCGACTACGCAGTGATTCTTTGAGATCAGCTGTGCAAGACACATGGACGCGGAGCAGTTAGACTTATTCCACTTGAACGATGATGAGCAGTCGTTCGAGGATTTCGCCCAAGCGAACGGAGAGACGTTCTGGTGGGCAACAGACTTCCAGCATTTCCTTGGATATGAAACTTGGCAGTCATTCAATAAGGTCATAAACAGGTCGATGACAGCGTGCAATACGCTGAACATCCCGTTGATGGAGAACTTCCGGCAATGTGAACGTGAAGTTGATGGACATATCATCCACGATTTCAAACTCTCACGATTCGCATGTTATCTCATCGCCATGAATGGCGATACGAAAAAAGGCCCTGTAGCTAAAGCGCAAGCTTATTTCGCCACATTGGCCGGAGCTGTGGAAAATTATATGATTGAAGCGAACAACATTGAACGTGTTGTTATTCGAGATGAGATTACCGATGGTGAACGTTCGTTGAATGCTGTTGCAAAAATAGCCAATGTATCTAGCTATCCTTTGTTTCAGAATGCTGGTTACAGAGGAATGTATAACATGAATCTATCCAGACTTCGCTCTGTTCGAAATATTCCTAACGGTCGAAGTCCGCTTGATTTCATGGGCAAGGAAGAACTTGCGGCCAATCTATTTCGGATAACTCAGACAGAGTTAAAAATTCGGGAGGAAAATATTCGCGGACAACAAGGACTTGAGTCGGCTGCAGAACTAGTTGGAAAGAAAGTTCGAAAGACCATGCAGGATATTAGCGGAGTGAATCCAGAATCTCTCCCAAAGGCTTCAGACATAAAAGATGTTCACAAGCATCTAAAGGCGAGGAACAAACAGTTGCGCAAAGCCGATGGCGCAGGGAAGAAAGGCAAAGGCCATGGACTACCTCCTGCACAGTAATGAGTGATGCCATAACAGAATTGAACCCGAGTAGTCCAACCTGATATTGCGAGGCACATTTTCGAATTAGTCAACAACATGGGTTAGTTGCACGCATGGTGACAACTGCTCACTGACTCACCGTCAGCAACAGATTATTTCCCCCTGCTTCTCACACCAAAGGTGATGCCGCCGAAAGCGGGGTTGCCTTGCGGCGTACTTCGGCAGGCCCCTTCGGGAATGCATGCTTGAGGTACTTGTTGGTGGTCTCCACCTCGGTATGCCCTGCCTGCTGCATCACATGCAACAGGTCCACTCCATCGCGGAGCAGTTGGATGATCCCGGTGTCGCGCAAGCTGTAGAGCTGCCGGTGGGTATCCCAACCCAGCTCCTTCCGCATGCGGACCCACATTCGATTGAGCGTGTTGCGGGCGATGGGCTTCTCGCCGGGCAGGAAGTTGGGACTCACCAAGTATGAGCGCTTCGGAAGGCTCGACAGATCATAGGTGCGCAGAATCTCCGCCATCCAGTTTGGGATGGCCGGGGTGCGTTCCATTCCGCTCTTGGTCTGCTCTGCCGGAAGGATGACCACCTGGCGCTCCAGGTCCAGGTGGTGCAGGCGCAGCCTTCGAAGCTCACCTGGCCGTATCAGTGTGCTGAAGATGAGCATGCATGGGAACAGGAAGTTCGGTTCGTGCGACTGTATCCACTCCATCATCTGCTGCCGCTCATGCTCGGAGAGGTAGGTCCTTGACTTGCGCTCGACCTTCTTCTTCTTGAAGTTGATCACCGGTGAGGTGGCCACGATGTCGTTCTCCACCATCCACTTCCCGATCATGCCCACATACACCAGGTAGTTGTTGTAGGTGCGGTTGGTGACCTTCCGCTGCTCGAGCACGTAGCTCAGGAACTTGGCGATGACCGAACGATTGAGGTCCAGAACGGGGTTGCTGAGCAGACCCTCATCGCGCAGCCATTCACGCAGGATGGCCGTCATGCTCTTGTAGCTGTAGCCGGCGCTGTGGCGAAGTCGCTCGCTCTTGACCGAGTCCCAGCGGTCGAGGACCTCGCCAATGGTGATGAAGCGCTCCTCTTGGACCTTGCTCCAAGGTGTCCACCCCTGCTGCAGTTTGGCGTTCAGCTTGTAAATGAGCTGTTGCCCGTAGAGATAACGTTGGTTGCGGTCACGAATGCGATTGAGCTTGATGCGGACCCGCTTGAGCTCGCCGGTGGCCGGATGCCGCGCATAGTAGTCGATGTAGGTCCCCGAGATGTTCTCATGAAGCTCGGGTGGGACGTAGCCCATGACGTAGCTGGCACCGGTACGCGTGCGACGCGCGAACCGTTGCGCTTCGGCGGGGTCCACGCGGTAGTTCTGGAAGTCGTTGATCTCTTCCATCACGCTGTAGGATGAAGGTGAATGGTGCAGGAGCATCCGCCTCTACACCATCGCATCATCTGCAGGTGTGTCGCTGGTCCAAGCTCCTGAGGTCCAAGGCACAGGCTCCTGTCGGGCCGGGGCTGGTATCCGTCCCGTTTACTCGAACCCATTTCTTCTGCAATACGCTGTATTTCAGCGCATTGCAATTTCACGAGGTAACGGATTCTTGTCCCGAAACCGTGACGTTTGCGCGGCTCAGAAACGGCGAAACCCGCGATAATCGCGGGCTTCAGCTCATTTGGGTACCGGAGAAGGGACTCGAACCCTTACAACCTTTCGGTCACACGCCCCTGAAACGTGCGCGTCTACCAATTCCGCCACTCCGGTGGGAGATGGTCTTTCCTGCTCAGGGGCCGCAAATATACACGCTCTCCAGAATTCC
>CAUJFM010000087.1 GCA_963169595.1 Bacteroidota bacterium
GGAGGGCTTCGAGGCCATGCAGCGGATCCGCCCCTGCGTGAGCATCTTCGGAAGCGCACGCACCAAGCCCGACGCCGCCGAGTACAAGCTGGCCGAGGAGATCGCGTTCCAGCTTACCCAGAACGGCTACGGCGTGATCACCGGCGGCGGGCCGGGCATCATGGAGGCCGGCAACAAGGGCGCGCAACGCGGCGGCGGCACCAGCGTGGGCCTCAACATCGAACTGCCCTTCGAGCAGCAGCCCAACCCGTACATCGACAAGGAGAAGAGCATCGACTTCGATTACTTCTTCGTGCGCAAGGTGATGTTCATCAAGTACAGCCAAGGCTTCATCGTGCTGCCCGGCGGCTTCGGCACATTGGATGAGCTCTTCGAGGCGCTCACCCTGATCCAGACACAGAAGATCGGCCGCTTCCCCATCATCCTCGTGGGCCGCAAGTACTGGCAGGGCCTGCTGGATTGGGTGCGCGATACGATGGGCGGCCAGTACGCCTACATCAACATGCCCGACATGGAGCTGATCAGCGTGGTGGACAAGCCCGAAGAGGCCGTGGCCGCTATCAACGCCTTCTACAGCAAGTACATGCTGAAGCCGAACTTCTGATCGGATCGCGTCCGCCAGAACAGCCATGACACTGACCGAACGACAACGCAACGCGCTCACCCTCGTCGTTGCCGTCCTGCTGACCATACCGGCCTACCTGTACGGGGTACGTGTGCTCAGCGGGCGCGAATGGCCCACCGACCCGGACCTGCTGCGCGACGCGGGTTCCGCGCAGGCCATACTGGACGGGCATTTCGGGAAGGATCCGCTCTACCTCGGTGAGACCGCTTGGTACCCGCCACTGATGCCGTTGATGCTGGCCGGGCTCAGCAAGATCCTCGGCGTGCCCGTGCTGCACGTGGCCGCAAAGGCGGGCATCCACATGAACCTGCTGCCCTTGGGCATCTTCGTATTCGTGCTCTGGCGCATGTTCGGCCGCTTGGCCGCCCTGTGCGGGCTGGCGGGCTTCCTCTATCTCGCCAACGGCCGTCTGCCGCTATGGTGCGATGTGGGCTTGGATCCCGACCCGTTCTCCATCTCCTTCTTCTTCGCCGCCTTCCCACTGGGCCTGTACTTCGCGCACCGGCTCATACAGCCCGGCACCCGGCACCATATCGCTGCGCTCGCGGGGCTTCTCCTCGGCATCACCTTCCTGGGCCACCCAAGCACCGCCATGATGCTCTGCATCCTCTTCGGCAGTGTGATGGCCGTGGATCTGCTACGAAACGTGCGAGCGCGATGCCCCGTCATGCCCACGCTGATGAACTCCTTGCTGATCTTCGGCATCGGTGCCATCGGCGCATGGCTGTTGCTGCATCCGCTGTATGAGGCCTATGGCATGCACAGCCGCAACCACCACTCCACCACGTGGCAGCACATCGAACTCTTCTTCCCGAACCATCTGGCCCGGACACCATGGACGCTTGTGCTGGCATCGGTAGGGCTGGCCTGCATACTCCGGCGCAACGACCGCACAGGTCCGCTGATCCTCTTCGCCACCGCCATCCCGTTCGCGCTCTTCATCTGGTCGGGCGTAAGCAGCACGCTTGCCAATGCTGCGGGTCGCATCGTCATCCCCTCCTTCGTGCCCGCGTACCATTTCCACTACCACTTCAAGCTGATGCTGTGCGTGCTCTTCGCCGTGGGCACGGCGCATACCCTGCGCTGGGCCGTTGCGCGCCCGGCCGCCCAACAGTTCGTACGGACCGGACACGCCATGCGCTGGATGATGCTGGGAGGGGGCATCGCGCTGCTGGGGGCCATCGCGACTGCCATGCTCCTGTCCATACCCCAGGGGAAGGTGCGGCCATACGCCGCCACGCATGCCTGGCTGTTGCAGCACACGCGACCCGATGACGTGATCCTTGCCAGCAACGACGTGGCCATGTACCTGATCTCGCCCGCCGGGCGCAAAGCGGTGGCCTCCGACCGCTTCTTCTCGAACCCCTATGTGGAGCTCGCCTCACGCGCCGCTGATCGCGATTCCATGTTCCACCACCTCTCCACGGGCCACTTGGATGAGTTCATGGCACTGGCCGGGCGATATGATGTGCGCTATGTGATCCCTTCCGGGCCGCTTCCTACTTCCTGGCCGGGCCTGCTGACACCGGTATTCGAGGATGATACGGTACGGCTTTATCGGCTGACGCACAGTGAGCCAGCTCAAGAATAAGCTTCTCTCGTGTTTCGGGTTCAACCCCGACCACACCGATAGTGGCATCGGGGAGGGCGGGGCCATCGGTGGGTGCATTTGTATTTCTACACACCTCCATTCAACAAGTTCCTGTTCGTATCGCTAAGTTCGCGGTCGGTCCCTCCCACCGGTGCCCGGATACTTTTGGCCCCGAAGGGGCATACGTAGCGCATATCGACCATGAACCAACTGGTACTGCTGATCAATTTCCTTGGGCTTCTGCTCATCGACCCCTTCCTCCTCGCCGACCTCAGCATCACGCAGAACGCGCCAACCACGATGCAGCCGGGTACAGAGGTGCGCGTGACCGTGACCGTGGAAAAAGGCACGCTCAGCGGCTTCGCGAAGCTGCAACTGGATCTTCCGCAAGGCATGACGGCCACGGCCATCGAGACCAAGGGAGCCTCCTTCACCTTCGCCGACCAAAAGGCCAAGTTCATCTGGATGGCCCTGCCCAGCACACCCACCTTCAAGGTGAGCTACACCCTGAGCGCCGACGCCTCGCTCAGCGGCAACCAAGCCATCATGGGCCGTTTTTCGTACATCGAGGACAACGAGCGCAAGACATACGACCTCCCGACCAGCACCATCAACCTGGGCACGGGCGCCGCCGCACAGGTGGCGGAGGGCACGTACACGGAAGAGCCTTCCAGCGCGGACCTCGCATCAGCCGCCGCAGCAGCACCCGCCGGGTCCACCATGATGGCCGTGATCGACAACGCCAGCGGCATCGCCCCCACCCAAGGCGGCGGCGGCGTCACCGCCACGCGCACCATCACCCCGGTGACCGAACAGGAGATGCTGGTGGAGGTGATCGTGAAGAAGGGCGACATCCGCGGCTTCGGCAAATTGCAGGAGACCATCCCGCAGGGCTTCACCGCGCTGGAGAAGGCCAGCAATGAGGCCATCTTCACCACGCAGGACCGCATCGCCAAGTTCGTTTGGCTCAACCTGCCCGCAGGGAACGAGATCAAGGTGGTGTACAAGCTGCGAGCGAACGAGCGGCCCGAAGGCGAGTACAGCATCGACGGCGAGTTCGGCTACCTGCTGAACGACGAAACGCAGAAGGCGGTGATCGGCACCTCGAAGTTCTTCATCGGCCCCAAGGCCATGGAAGCCATTGCCGCACAGAGCGCCGAACCGGCCAAGGATCTGGCACACGCCACGGTACCCGAGGTGACCCCGGCGAAGGAGGTGAAACCCGAGGTGGCGCACCAAGCCCCTCCTGTGGAACAGCCCACC
>CAUJFM010000088.1 GCA_963169595.1 Bacteroidota bacterium
CGCCGGCACCGTGCACAGGCCACCCAGGACCAGCAGCTGAACAAGCGCAGCGAGTGGCGATCGGCACGATCCCCGGTGATGGCAGCACCTGTCCGACATGGTCTAAATGTCCGGGATCGGTCCGCATTCGTGGCTGATCAACAACAGCCCATGCACCGGTCGCCGTTGACACTTTCGGCCGCGAGCGGACGTTGTAGGATGGTGGCCGGCGCCAACGTTCGCTCATGTTCCGCCCGTTCCTGCTCCTCATTGGAGAACGGCGGCAGCGTGTAGCTGAGCCCCGGCGCGATGAACCACCCGATCCGCTTGGCCTGGCCTTCCAGGGGGATGATGTCCGGCCGTTTGCGCTGCATGAGGCGCTGCGCAGCCGCATCGGTGGTCAGGAGCAGCAGGACGAGGAGCAGGAACGGGCGGAACATGAGCGAAAGTTGGCGCCGGCCACCATCCTACAACGTCCGCTCGCGGCCGAAAGTGTCAACGGCGACCTGTGCATGGGCTGTTGTTGATCAGCCACGAATGAGGAACGATCCCGGACATTTAGACCATGCCGGACAGGTGCCGCCATCACCGGGGATCGTGCCGATCGCCACTCGCTGCGCTTGTTCAGCTGCTGGTCCTGGGTGTCCTGTGCGCGGTGCCGGCGGTCGGGCAGGACACCAGCGGCTTCTACCAGGACCTGGAGCGGGTCGCGTCCAAACATCGGTTCACCCGCTGGGTGCACGGCACCATCTTCGTAAGGCCCGAACGCCAGGAGGAACCGCCGGCACCGGGCACCCCGCAACGGCGCACCAACCCCCTGCTGGGCTACGCAGGCCGCCATGTGCGCATGGTGGAAGTGCGGGTCCTCGACCCCTTCGGCTTCGACCTCCTGGACAGCACGGCGATCCCCACTGTGTGGGTGCAACGTGCCGGCAACTCCCTTCACCGCACCACCCGCGAATACCTCGTGCGCGAGTTCGTACTGGTGAAGAAAGGCGAAGTGTTCGATCCGCTGGAGGCAGTCGAGTCCGAACGTCTGTTGCGTGCCACGCCCATGGTGAATGACGCCCGCATCTTCGTGACCCCGGTGCATGGTGGAACGGACACCGTGGATGTGCATGTGCTGGTGCTGGACAAGTGGAGCCTCGAGGCCTGGCTCGACATCGCCGGTGAGGCCGGCCGCGTGACCGTGGTGGACCGCAACCTGTTGGGCCTTGGACAGGAAGTGCAGGTGCAGCCCACCTTCACCCCCGATCAAGGCATGGAGCGGCTGGATGCCCGACACACCGTGTACAACATCAAGGGCACGTACATCAGTTCCCTCGTCGACTATGCGGTCACCGACCTTTCCGAACGCCTTGGGGCACGCCTGGACAGGCCCTTCTTCTCCCCGCTGACCAAGTGGGCCGGTGCTGCCAGTGTGGCCTGGGCATGGACGCGTATCCCCATCACGGACGCGGGCGGAAGCACGGTGCGAGAGGACCGGATCGAACCCTTCGATGTGGACACCTGGATCGGCCGCAGCTTCCCCCTGGCACCCGGCCGGACCAACGCAGCGCGCAGCAGCGCGATCGTGGCGGGCACACGGTACATGCGCACACGCTATGCAGCACGGCCGGCGATCGACAGCACCGGCATCCAAGCCTACCCGCAGAGCGATATCGTACTGGTGGGTCTTGGCCTGAGCGTGCGTCAGTATTACCGCGAGCGCTACCTGTACCGCTTCGGTGCCGTGGAGGACGTGCCTGAAGGACTGCTCGTGAAGCTCACGACCGGCCTTCGGTACCGCGAGTTCACATCGCGCACGTGCTACACCGGACTGGAGGTCTCACGGGGCCGCCACTACCATGGCTTCGGTTACGCCTCCGTGGCCCTGGGCGTGGGCACGTTCTGGCAAGGCGGACAAAGCCTGGATGCCACGTATCGCGCGGAGCTGCGCTACTTCACCGACCTGTTCCGCATGGGCCGCTGGTACCTGCGCCAGTTCGTGTCCATCTCCGGGGCCTCCATCACACGCCAGCTCCCCACCGAACGGATGGACCTCAACGGCGACATCCTGTACGGATTCCGCAGTGCACAGGTGAGCGGAACGCACCGTGAACTGCTGAAGCTGGAGACCGTGGCCTACGCGCCGTGGAGGGTGCTCGACTTCCGGTTCGCACCGGTGCTCCTGGCCGGGTTCGCCACCATCGGTCGCGAGGCAGACCCGTTGTTCTCGGGCCGCATCCACTCGGCGTTCGGGTTGGGCATCCTGGTGCGCAACGAGAACCTGCTGGTGAAGACCTTCGAGGTATCGCTCAGCTTCTACCCCTACGTGCCCGAGGAGGATGGCTGGGTGCTAGATGTAGGGCGGTACATGAACTTCAGCGCCCGACTGGCGGACTTCGCGTTCACACAGCCGGCGGTGGTGGGGTATTGATGATGAATAGCCACGCGAAAAGCGGCGCCCTGGGGAGCCTATATTCGGCTGTTAAGCGAATCATCACCCTTTATGGAACTTGAACCAGGGCATTGGGTAAGGACCATGGATCCCGGCATATGGCAGATCGAACGCATCGACCACCAGCTGGACCATGGGACCGAAAGTGATGGCCGTATCGCGTTCTGCAAACGGCTGCTGAACGACCGCTTCAAGCGCGCCTTCGATCGGTCGAGCTTTCACATCTCTCTCATCCACCCCATTGGTAAACGGGACCGGATCGAGCTGGAACGTTTCATGGCCGACCATCCCCAGGTGATGTCCGAGTTCATACGCTACCACAAGCGCTGTGACCTACTGTTCAACGCCAAATTCCATGTCGGCGATGCTGCGGACCGTGAATCCTTCAAGCAGCGTGTGACCGCACGCTTGGGAGACGTGAGCCATGGTCTCCACCGCAGCGACCTGGAGACGCTCCTCCGTGAGGAGCATGAGCGCTCATCCCGCACCACGGTCAGGAACATCACGGTGCAGTTCGTTTCACCCGATCAGCTGCTGCGCGAAGGCCGTCCGGTTTACACCGAATACCACTTCCTCGACCACTGAGTATCAAGCCTTCATTCGCCGGGGATCTTGCCGGCTGTCGAAGAAGTCCGTAATGATGAATTGCTTCCCCACCAAGCGATACACGATCTTCAGGTCGCCGAACACCCATCGGCGGTGGCCAAGTCCCAGCTCCTGCAACTGATCTTCGAACTGACCTGCCGTGGGATTCTCCAGCAGCCAGTCCACTACCTCCCAAAGCTCAGTTACCTGCTCATCGATCCGATCGAAAGATCTGAAACTTGACCAATAGTCGGTCAGGTCCGCCAAGCTCGACCAAGCATGCTCGGTGACAACGAGCTTCATGCCCTCTTCGCCTTCTTCTCCTTTTCCTTGCGATGCATCGCCATGTGATCCTGCAACCTGCGCTTCGCCTCGGTTCCTGACATGACACGACCTTGAGCGATATCCTCTTCGGACCGCACCGCACCCTCCATCATACGCCGCTGGAGCCGTGCTGCCTTCGTATCATCCTTCAACAGGATCTCGATGGCCTTCAGCACGTTGGCATCGGTCTCCTTCTCCAACTTCTTCTTCAACCTGGTGATGAGGGCAGCGGTGGTCATGGCTTTCGGTATCGGCTAATCCAAAGGTAGTGGAGTAACCTCTGGGTCAACGCTGTGACCTTGAAGGAACGATGACCTCAACCAACATTGGCTAGTTTCGACCATGCGAAATTTCATCCGCCACATCATCCGCATCGCTTGCGTTTCGTTGATCGCCCTACCTGTGCTCGGTCAGGACAAGGTCGATCTGCAACCATATAAGAATGACACTTTGGGATTCTCGATCAACCTCCCAGAGGAGCCGGTTTGGATGCCCAAGGATGAGAAGGGTGCTGGAGGCATGTTCCTCTGCCAACAGTCCGATCCAATGGTTGTGATCTCTATCAAAAGAAGTCCAGGTGAGCGTCCGCAGAATATGGACGATTACATCAAGCAAGGGTTCCAAGTTGGGGATGTACCTCTTAAGATCAAGAAGACAAAGTGCAATGGGTACAACGCCCGAAAAGTGAGTTTCACATCGAATGGAATTAACACATTGTGTTTGTTAGTCTCTCGTGAGAGCAGCATCTATACGTTCATGCTGTTGCAATCGATCGGATCTGAAGCCCCCTTGGACCCTGAGATCCTCGATTCGATCAAATTCTTCTGATACGTCAAGTCACTGCAAGGCCATCATTGCCCATCAGTGGATCACATCCAACAACCCCAACGCCTTTCTCTCCACCTCCTCGCTCTCCCACTGCTCCTCGATGCCCGGCATGGCCAGCACCTGCTCCATGATGCGGTCGTGGCGCAGGCCTTCGTCCCACGCGGCCTTGTAGCCGATGTCGCTGAACTTCACCTGGCTGTAGAGCGGGATCCACTTGTCCGGGTGGCGGGCCTGCAGGCGGCCTTCGATCTTCTTGCGCAGGATGAAGCGTGGGTCGGCCACGAG
>CAUJFM010000089.1 GCA_963169595.1 Bacteroidota bacterium
GGTTGGTGTGTGACGGTGAAGATCGCGAACTTCGGCTTACGGGACGGTGCGGCAGAGCGCGCCCGAATAGAACACGAGCACGAACGCAGATGGACCGACCCAAGGTGACGATCACCGAGGACGGCCGCTCAGGTTCGGTCCACTATGAGGAGGCTGGGCACCGCATCTCCGGGTGGTGGGAGTTCGCCGGTGGTGATGCGATCGCCCTGGTGAACATGGGTAGTGCGCAGGAGTGGCGGAACGGTCAGGCCTGGGCAGTGGAACGACGGGCCGAGGTCCTGCGCTTCATTGCCGATGAGGTGGTGCGCCAGAAGGCCACCGGCCGCAGGGCCGACATCGATGAGGAAGGTGGCTGGATCACCATACGCCGGTGAACAGATCCACAACATGGGCTCCACAGCGAACGACCACAGGGATGCAGCAGCCTGGTACCAGCGCTACAGGCATCTGCGCATGAAGTTCGCGCTCGGCCTGGGCGCATTCGCCGTAGTGGCCGTGCTGTTCGGTTGGCTCAAGAACACCATGCTCACCATCGATCCCGGCCCGGGTACGCCCATCGGGCCCAGCGTGCGCACCGATACCCACATCGCCACGCTCATCCAAACGCTGGAACCGTACGTGCCTTCGCTGCACCGCGATCCTGGCAAGGACCGATATGCCATCGGCATCCACCTGGTCCCATTGGATGGCTCCGATCCGCAGCTCGTGCCGATCAAGGGCCATCTGGCACCGAACGAGTTCGCCTTGGCCAAGCTACTGGGCAGTGAGGGTCACACCCTGTGGTACGATGTGAACGGAGAGGGCGCGATCGATCTTCGTTCGCATACCGTGATCGGAACGCTGCCGCCGGTGCCGGCCGCCATGGAGGGCGGCGTCCTTGCGCACCGTCCTCCGGAGCCCGATGCCTTCCTGGCCGCTGGCCTCATCACGGGTCCAGGCGTGTGGCTGGGGCTGCACTCCAGCGAGGAACTGCAACGCGACTACGCCACCGGGAAGTTCGTGCGGCGTGTGGTGTGGCAGCAGAGCGCGAAGCAGCTGCGGCGGTTCCACCGCGGTACGCTCGAGGACGCCGTCGATGGTAAGTACCACCGCATCCGCACGATGCAGGCGCTGGACACCACGGGGTACCTCAACGCGGCCTTCCTGCGGATGGACGATCGCTCGGAGCCACTGCGGGTCGCCAGTCCGGAAAGTGTACTGATGGTGCACACCTCCGCCCCAGGTGCGCAAGGCACGCTCATCGTTTCCCGGGTGGACCTGGATGGGAAGTCCCGTTGGTCGGTGGATACCGGCATTGACCGGTTCCGGCTGTCGCAGGTCCTGCCCGGGGTGGAGGCATTCGCGTTCATCGGCACGCGTCCTCCTGTTCCGAACAAGGTGAGCGAACCATTGTTGGTGATCATCGACAACACAACGGGCAAGGCCATTACGCGCTCGCTCTGGCCTTGAGGCCCAAGGGGGCGCGGTCGTTCGGTTCCGCTCGTCCCACCTGTGGGAGCCTGCCAGCCCGGTCGGTGGCGTTCAATACCCCGATCATGGTATTCCCGGGATGGCGCAGCAAGCGGGATATTTGCACCCCTCCATGGAAGCCACCACCATATTGCCCCTGAGCCTTGACCAGCTGCCGGAAGAGCGCTGGGCCACGGTGACCGACGTGGCCATGCCCGCCGACTCCGCCGATCGGGTGCTGGTGCTGCGCCTGCTGGAGCTGGGCTTTGTGCCGGGTGAGCAGGTGCGCGTGGTGCGTGAAGGGCGCCAGAACGGTGGTCCACTGGCCGTGCGCGTGGGCCACACCACCTTCGCGCTGCGTCCCCACGAGGCGGCGTTCATCCACGTGACCCCCGCGTCCTAGGTGATGGCCTCCTCGTCCGCTCGTCCCGACCGTATCGCCTTGCTGGGCAATCCCAATTGCGGGAAGACGGCCCTGTTCAACCTGCTCACCGGCAGCCGCCAGAAGGTGGCCAACTACGCCGGTGTCACCGTGGAACGCAAGGAAGGGGTGCTCATCACGCCTTCGGGCCACCGGGTCACCGTACTGGACCTGCCGGGCGCCTACAGCCTCAATGCGGTCTCCACGGACGAGGCGGTGACGCGCGATGTGATCACCGGCCACAGCCGCGAGGCCCTGCCCGACCTGCTCGTGTGCGTGACCGATGCCACCAACCTGCGGCTGCACCTTCGTCTCGTGCTGGAGGCGCGCCGCCTGGGCCTGCCCCTGGTGGTGGCGCTCAACAAGATGGACCGCGCTCGTCAGCTCGGCATCACCATCGACCGGGAACGTCTTTCCCGCGAGCTGAACCTGCCCGTGGTGGAGACCGTGAGCGTGCATGCGCATGGGGCCGATGCCCTGCGTGCCCTGCTGGATGAGCCGGTTTCCCCGGGTGCACCCAGCGGTTGGAGCGCGCCGGGCTTCGAGCAGGTGATGGCCACGCAACGCGATGTGCAGCGGATCTACCGGGCCGTGGTCACCGAACCGGCCGTGGACCGCGACCCCAGCGACCGCATGGACCGTTTTCTCATGCACCCGGTCTGGGGCTTCGCGGTGCTGGCGCTCGTGCTCTTCGCCACCTTCCTGGCCGTGTTCTCCGGCGGCGATGTGCTCACCGGCCTCATCGAGGACGCCTTCGGTGTGTTGGCCGAGGCGGTGTCCACCCGCATGGCCGATGGTCCGTTGCGCGGTCTGCTGGTGGAGGGCGTGATCGGTGGGGTGGGGGGCGTCATCGTCTTCCTGCCACAGATCCTCATCCTCTTCCTCATCATCCTCGCGCTCGAATCGTCGGGCTACCTGCCGCGCGCGGCCTTCCTGCTGGACCGGCCCATGAGCGCCGCCGGCCTCTCGGGACGCTCCTTCATCCCGCTGCTCTCCAGCTTCGCCTGCGCCATCCCCGGCATCATGGCCACGCGCACCATCAGCCACTGGCGCGACCGGCTCACCACCATCCTCATCGCGCCGCTGATGGCCTGTTCCGCGCGCATCCCGGTGTACACCTTGCTCGTGGCCGCCCTCTTCCCGGATGATGCCTTCGCCGGTGCACTGGTCATGGTGGGGCTCTACCTGCTCGGCATCGTGGCGGCCATGACCGTGGCCTGGGTCATCAAGCGGACCGACAAGGAGCGGCAGCGTTCACCCCTGATGATGGAACTGCCCGCCTACCAGTGGCCCGACCTGCGGAGCCTGGCCATCGGTCTGTGGGACCGTGCCATGATCTTCCTGCGCCGCGTGGGCACCATCATCCTGGCGCTCACCATCGTGATGTGGGCGCTCTACACCATCCCTTCACCGCGCCGCACCACCGAGGCCACCCCCATCGCGCGGAGCCTGGCGGGTGAGCTGGGTCATGCCCTGCACTACGTCTTCGCGCCCATCGGCTTCAACGAGGAGATCTCCATCGCATTGGTGCCCGGTATGGCCGCCCGCGAGGTGGTGGTGAGCGCCCTCGGCACGGCGTACGCCATGGAAGGCGATGAGGGGGAGGTGGACGCGCAGCTCCGCGAACGCATCACCGATGAATGGCCCCTGGCCACGAAGCTCTCGCTGTTGCTGTGGATGGTCTTCGCGCCCCAATGCCTCAGTACCTTCGTGGTGGTGAAACGGGAGACCGGCTCCTGGAAGCAGATGTGGATCATGGGCGGATACCTGTTCGGCCTGGCCTACCTCGCGAGCCTGATCACCTATCACCTGACGAACTTCCTCACGGCCGCCTGATGCAGACCCTTCTCACCACCGTGATCGTGCTGCTGGCCCTGGCCTATCTGGGCTGGCAGTGGTGGCCGCGTCGGGCGCCGGCCTCGGCGGGTGCTTCCGGCGTTCCGTCCTCCGGGTGCAGCAGCTGCTCCACCTGCGGCAGTTGCGCGCATTAGGACGACTGTTCCCACACCGCTGTTCAGGCTTGTCCACGATCGATCGCTCGTACTCGATCCGTTCGGCCATGGAGCGCAACGAGGAAGCCTCCGCCCCGGCCGTACCTTTGGGACACGGCTCCTTCCTTTTTCATCGCGGGTCGTTCTGAATGCACACGATCCGTTACCAGGCCAGTGAGGCCTCGCAGAAGCAATTCGCCCAAGCCGTCCGTCGCAACGTCAACGCCTACTTCAAGGAGAACGGGATCTCGCCCAAGGGGGATGCCCGGCTCGCGGTGAAGACCGTGGTCATGCTCCTGTTCTACTTCGTGCCTTTCGCGGTGCTGCTGGCCGTGCCGCTCACCGGCTGGTGGGCGCTGCTGGCGGCCGTGGTGATGGGCGTGGGCCTGGCGGGCATCGGTATGGGGGTGATGCACGATGGCGTGCACGGTTCCGCGTCCGACAAGCCCTGGGTGAACCGCCTGATGGGCGGCACCATGTACATCCTGGGTGGCAGCGCCTACACGTGGAAGGTGCAGCACAACATGGCCCACCACACGCACACCAACGTGGATGAGGTGGATGGCGACATCGCCTCCCGCGGACCGCTGCGGTTCAGCGAGCACGCCCCGCTGAAGTGGTTCCACCGGTTCCAGTTCATCCATGCCTTCTTCTTCTACGGGCTGATGACCTTCACCAAGGTCTTCAACGATTTCGGCAAGCTGCACCAGGCCAACATCAGCGGCGTCACCAAGAGCCTGGGCAAGGACCCGCGCCGCATGTGGGCGGAGCTCCTCCTGGCCAAGGCCATCTACTTCTCCATGATCTTCGGCCTGCCGCTGTGGCTCACCCCGCTCACCTTCGGGCAGGTGTTCCTGGGCTTCTTCGTCATGCACTTCGTGTCCGGCTTCATCCTGGGCGTGGTGTTCCAACTGGCGCACGTGGTGGAGAACGCCGAACAACCGCTGCCGGATGCCGACGGCATCATCCACACCGACTGGGTTGTGCACGAGATGCGCACCACGGCCAACTTCGCCCCCGGCAGCGACCTGCTCTTCTGGTACACCGGCGGCCTCAACCACCAGGTGGAGCACCACCTGTTCCCGCATGTGTGCCACGTGCATTACCGCGCCATCGCGCCCATCGTGGAGCG
>CAUJFM010000090.1 GCA_963169595.1 Bacteroidota bacterium
CCAGCACCCGACGGTGCGCGCCTGCGCAGCCTTCCTGGAAGGTGATGCCAGCGCGATCGCTCCCTCTGAAATGGCCAAAGCGCGCAAGGCTGCTGCCGGCGGTTCCCGGAAAGGGGATGACGCCATCATAGGCATGAGCGGCCGCTTCCCCGGCGCGGAGAACGTGGAGCAGCTCTGGAAGAACCTGCTCGCGAAGAAGAACAGCATCAGCACGTGGACGGTGGACGAGCTCGACCCGAGCATCCCCGCCGAACTGCGCAACGACCCCGATTACGTGAAGGCGCGCGGCGTGATCGCCGATGCCGACAAGTTCGACCACGGCTTCTTCGGTGTGAACCCCAAGGTGGCCGCGCTGATGGACCCGCAGCAACGCGTGTTCCTGGAGACCGCCTGGGCCGCGCTGGAGGATGCCGCCTACGATCCCGCGCAGTTCGCCGGGCTGATCGGTGTGTACGCCGGCATGGGCAACAACACCTACTTCACCCGCAACGTCATCGGCCACCCCGAGCTCATCGAGCAGGTCGGCGACTTCGCGGTGATGACGGCCAACGAGAAGGACTACATCGCCACGCGCCTCGCCTTCGAGTTCGACCTGCGCGGTCCGGCCCTGAGCATCCACACCGCGTGCAGCACCTCGCTCGTCGCGATCGCACAGGCGTTCAAGGCGCTGCGCGATGGGGAGTGCGACATGTCGCTGGCCGGCGGCATCGCCCTCACGGTGCCCTTCAACAGCGGCATCGTGTACAACGAGGGCGGCATGTACAGCCCCGACGGCCACACGCGCACCTTCGACGCCAACGGCAAGGGCACCTCGTTCAGCGACGGCTGCGGCATCATCGTATTGAAACGCCTGGATGATGCGGTGCGCGACAAGGACCACATCTATGCCGTCATCAAGGGCGCCGCGCTGAACAACGACGGCAGCGACAAGGCCAGCTTCACCGCACCCAGTGTGCGCGGCCAGGCCGAAGTGATCGCCATGGCGCAGGCCGATGCAGGCGTAACGCCGGGCGAGGTCACCTACGTGGAGACCCATGGAACAGCGACGCCCCTCGGCGACCCGATCGAGGTGGAGGCGTTGACGCTCGCCTTCGGCGGCAAGACCAACGGACACCACTGCGTGATCGGCTCGATCAAGAGCAACATCGGTCACCTGACGCCTGCCGCCGGTGCTGCAGGCGTGATCAAGACCGCCCTCGCACTTCAACAGGAAGTGATCCCGGCGAACGTGGGCTTCGAGACACCTAACCCCGCGATCGACTTCGCGAATTCCCCGTTCAGGGTATTGACGGAAAGCGAAGCCTGGCTACGCGTGCCGGGCAAGCCGCGCATTGCCGGTGTCAGCAGTTTCGGCGTAGGCGGCACCAACGCGCACGTGATCCTCGCGGAGCCGCCGGTGGCCGTGGCCTCCAGCACTTCCCGCAGCAGGCAGTTGTTCCTGCTCAGCGCGAAGAGCAAGACCAGTCTCGATGCCATGACGGACAACCTCCGCACCTGGCTCGAGGCACATCCGGAAGCACCCCTGGCCGATGCCGCCTATACCCTGCAGGTGGGCCGTCGTCACTTCAAGCACCGCCGCCTGATCGTGGGCGGTTCGCACGGTGAAGTGATCGAGGCCATCGCCAACAAGGACACCAACCTGACCGGCACGCGCGAGCTGCACGAGGCCGCGCCCGGCGTGGTGTTCATGTTCCCCGGCCAGGGTTCGCAGTACGTGAACATGGGCCGCGACCTCTGCGAGAGCGAACCCGTCTTCAAGCAGCACTTCGACCGCTGCTGCGAGCTCTTCAGCACCGAGTTCGGAATGGACCTCAAGGTCATCATCTTCCCAAAGGCCGGTGAAGAGGAGAAGGCTGCCGAGCAACTGAAGCAGACCCTCTACACGCAGGCCTCGCTCTTCACCATGCACTACAGCCTCGCGAAGCTGTGGATGCACTGGGGCATCACGCCGGATGCGATGATGGGCCACAGCATCGGCGAGTTCGCCGCGGCTTGTCTCGCTGGTGTGTTCTCGCTGGAGGATGCCGTGAAGCTGGTGGCCAACCGCGGCCGCATGATGCAGGAGCTCCCCGGCGGCAGCATGCTCAGCGTGCGTGCGGCGGAAGAGGATGTGCTGAAAAAGCTCCCCGCAGGTTGCAGCATCGCCGCGAACAACGGTCCGCAGCTGTGCGTGGCCAGCGGTCCGCACGAGGCGATCGCGAAGCTACAGGCCGAACTGGAGAAGGATGGGATCACCTGCAAGCTGCTGGTGACCAGCCACGCCTTCCACAGCCCCATGATGGACGCCATCGTGGAGCCCTACCGCAAGGTGGTGGAGGGCGTGAAGCTCAGTGCCCCGCGCAACCCCATCGTAAGCACGGTGACCGCCGAGTGGCTGAAGGACAACGAGGCCACCTCGCCGAAGTACTGGAGCGACCACTTGCGCGCCACGGTGCGCTTCGCACAGGCCGTGAAGTTCGCCTGGCAGGACGCCGATCGCGTGATGCTCGAAGTGGGCCCGCGCACCACGGCCACCACGCTCGCCCGCCAACAGAGCAGCGACACCAAGAAGCAGGTGGCCGTGCCTTCACTGGGCGATTCCGCAGGTAACGGCAATGAGCTTACGCAACTGCTGAAGGCCGTCGGCGGCCTCTGGCAGAGCGGCGTGCTCATCGACTGGAAGAGCTTCTACGAGCGCGAGGAGCGGTGCCGGATCTCGATGCCGACCTACGCCTTCGAGCGCATCCGCCACTGGGTGGATCCCGTGGCCATGGTGGCCGATGGTGGCCGTGCGATCGCGAGCACCACGATCGAAGCGCCTGTTCCGAACAGCGGCGATGCCAACCTAAGCCCCAAGGAGGCGCTGATCGCGCAGATCAAGCACCTGCTGGAAGAGAGCTCCGGTCTTGAACTGGCGGAGGCCAGCAACGAGGAGACCTTCTTGGAGATGGGCCTCGATTCGCTGTTCCTCACGCAGGTCGCCACCTCGCTCAGCAAGAAGTTCGGCGTGAAGATCTCGTTCCGTCAATTGAACGAGGAGGTCCCGAACCTGGACAAACTGGCGGACTACATTCTGCCGCACTGGAACGGTGGCGTCCAAGTAGCGGCAAGCGACAAGGTGCAAGCGGCAAGTGCGGCACCTGCGACCAACGCATTGGAGGACGCTCCGGAACTGAAGAAGGCCTTTGGGGCGCAGGCGCGCATCAGCAAGGAGAAGGTGGACGACATGACGCCGCAGCAGCGCGCGTGGTTCGATGCCTTCGTGAAGCGCTACGTGGCGAAGACCGCGAAGAGCAAGGCCTTCACCCAGGAGAACCGCAAACCGATGGCCGACCCGCGCGTGGTCACCGGTTTCAAGCCGCAGACCAAGGAGCTCATCTACCAGGTGGTGGTGGACAAGAGCGTGGGCTGCCACCTGTGGGACATCGACGGCAACGAGTATGTCGATATCCTCAGCGGCTTCGGCTCCTCGATGTTCGGCTACATGCCCGACTTCATCAAGAAGGCCTGCCACGAGCAGCTGGAGCAAGGCATCGAGATCGGCCCCATGCATCCGCTGGCCGCAGAGGTCTCGAAGCTGTTGTGCGAGCTCACCGGCGCCGATCGCGCAGCGGTGTGCAACACCGGTTCCGAAGCGGTGCTCGGCGCCATGCGCATGGCCCGCACGGTGACCGGCCGCAGCCTCATCATCTCCTTCAGTGGCAGCTACCACGGCATCAACGACGAGGTGATCATCCGCGGCAGCAAGAGCAAGAAGAGCTATCCCGGCGCGCCCGGCATCATGCCCGAGAGCGTGCAGAACATGCTCGTGCTCGACTACGGCACGCCCGAAAGCCTGGAGATCATCAAGCAGCGCTGCCATGAGGCCGCTGCCGTGCTGGTGGAGCCGGTGCAAAGCCGCCGCATGGAGTTCCGTCCGGTGGACTTCCTCCGCGAGGTGCGCCGCATCACCCAGGAGAACGGCACCGCGCTCATCTTCGACGAAGTGATCACCGGCTTCCGCACCCACCCCAACGGCACGCAGGCGCTCTTCGGCATCCAGGCCGACATCGGCACCTACGGCAAGGTGATCGGCGGTGGAATGCCCGTGGGCGCCATGATCGGCAAGAGCGAATGGATGGCCGCCCTCGACGGCGGCCACTGGCAGTACGGCGACGACAGCGTACCGCCCGCCGGGGTGACCTACTTCGCCGGCACCTTCGTCCGCCACCCGCTGACGCTGGCCGCCATGAAGGCCGCGCTGGTGTACATGAAGAACGAAGGCCCGGCCCTGCTGGAGCGCCTCAACAGCATCACCGAGGACATGGTGGCCCGCGTGAACGGGCTCTTCGACACCTACCAGCTCCCCTACCGCTGGGTGAACTTCGGCAGCGCCTTCAAGACGAAGTACGACGAGAGCGTCAACTACACCGAGCTCTTCTTCATGCTGATGCGCTACCACGGCGTGCACGTGCTGGACTTCCCGCACTTCATCACCACCGCGCACACCACGGCGGACATCGAGTTCATCATCAACGCGGTGGAGAAGACCTGCAAGGAGCTGCGTGAGAGCGGCTTCATGCCGGAGCGCACCTACCCCATCCCTGTGGTGAACAGTGTGCTGGGCGGGCACCTGCGCAAGTTGAGCGAGCGCGTGATCAGCGCGATGGAGCCGCCGGTGCCGGGCGCGCGCATGGGCCGCACACCGAAAGGCGAGCCCGCGTGGTTCGTGCCCGACCCGAAGCGGGAAGGCAAGTACCTCATGGTTGAACTGGACGAGAACTGAGCAATAGCACCTACGCCGAGGCTTCGGCGCTTGAAAATGGAGAAGTTCATCCAAGAACCCCGATTCGTCGCCGTTGACTTCGACCCCTTCACCGGGCCGGCGATCGAACGCACCATCCCCACCACGGAAGCACAACGCGAAGTGCTCACCGCCTCCGAGATGGGCGTGGACGCCAGCTGTGCCTACAACGAGAGCGTTTCGCTGGAACTGAAGGGCACGCTCGACCGGTCCGCCCTGGAGCACGCGATGCACGAGCTCGTGAAGCGCCACGAATCACTGCGCTCCACGCTCAATGCCAGCGGCACACGCATGCTGGTGACGGACGAGGTGAAGTTCGAACTGCCCTTCACCGACCTCTCGGTGCTGAGCGAGGCGGACCGCACCAGGCAGCTCGACGCCATTGCGCAGAAGGACATGACCACGCCCTTCGACCTGCGCAACGGCCCGCTCTTCCGCGCGCAGCTGATCCAGGTCGCGAGCGATGCCCATCTGCTCCGCCTCTCCGGCCACCACGTGGTGTGCGACGGCTGGAGCCTGGGCATCATGATGGCTGAGATCAGCGCGCTGTACAACGCAGCGAAGAACGGCGGTGCACCGAAACTGCCCGAAGCGAGCACCTTCAGTGATTACAGCCTGGCGACGATCGACTTCGCCAAGAGCCCCGACCACGCGGCCGTCGAGCGCTACTGGCTCGACCTCTACAAAGGGTCCGTCCCGCGTCTCGACCTGCCAACCGACCGTCCGCGGCCCAAACAGAAGACCTACAAGGGCCACCGCCTCGACCTGCTGCTCCAACAGGAATTGGTGCGCGGCCTGAAGGAAGTGGCCACGCGCAGCGGCGCCAGCTTCGTGACCACCTTGATGACCACCTTCGAGGTGCTGCTGCACAAGCTCACCGGCGACAGCGACATCGTGGTGGGCCTGCCCGCCGCCGGTCAGAGCGACCTGGACATGAAGCACCTGGTGGGCCATTGCGTGAACCTGCTCGCACTGCGCAGCCGCATCGATGAGGAGAAACCCTTCATCGAGCACCTGAAGGCCCGGCGCACCGGCGTGCTCGACGCCTTCGACAACCAGAAGTACACCTTCGGCACTCTGCTGCGCAAGCTGAACGTACCCCGCGAGCCCGGTCGCATCCCGCTCTGCCCAGTGGTGTTCAACATCGACATGAACATGGACGATGGGGTGGCCTTCGACGGGCTGCAGCATCGCTTCATCAGCAACCCGCGTGCCTTCGAGAACTTCGAGCTCTTCCTCAATGCCACCGGCAACGAGGGGCACCTCACGCTCGAATGGAGCTACAACACCGACCTCTTCGATGAGGCCACGGTGCGCGGCTGGATGGACCAGCTGGTGCTCCTGGTGAAGCGCGTGATGGCCCATCCGGAGGCACGCATCGCCGAACTGACCGGAGACCAGCCGCTGGACGCCGAACGCCAGAACGTACCCACGGAATGGCAGGGGCTGTCTATACCCTATCCGAAGGAGAAGGGCGTGAACCGGATCTTCGATGAGGTGGTGGCGGAGCACGGTGCCCGCGTGGCCCTGGTGCATGGCGACCGCACCCTCACCTATGCCGAACTGCGCGACCGGGTGCTGGCCCTGACCGCGGCCCTGAAGGAACGCGGGGTGCGCCCCGGCGACTTCGTGGCCCTCTGCTGCGAGCGCAACTTCAGTATGGTGGAGGCCCAGTTGGCCATCCTGCGCGCCGGTGCCGCGTTCATTCCGCTGGACCACACCTACCCCGCCGATCGCCTGCGGATGCTGATCGAGGACACGCGTCCCAAGCTGCTGTTGGTGGAGCCCTCGCTGGAGGCCGCCCTGCCGGCGCATCAGGTGCCCGTGATGCACCTCGGCGCCTCCCTCGGCAAGCCCTCCGCATCGGTCGACCTAACCCCGATCGAAGGACCGGAGACCGCGGCCTACATCATGTTCACCAGCGGAAGCACCGGCAAGCCCAAGGGCGTGGTGGTGCCCCATCGCGGCATCGTGCGCCTGGTACGGGAGCAGAACTACGCGCCGTTCGGACCGGACGCCGTGATCACCCAGCTGAGCAATGTGTCCTTCGACGCCAGCACCTTCGAGCTCTGGGGAGCACTGCTGAACGGCGGCAAGCTGGTGCTGCAGCCCCAGGCGAAGCCCACGCTGGCCGAAGTGACCGAGACCATCGAGCGACACGGGGTGAACATCATGTTCATCACCACCGGCCTCTTCAATGTGCTGGTGGACGAGCACGTGGACCGCTTGAAGGGTCTCAAATGCATCCTTACCGGCGGTGAAGTGATGAGCCTGCCCCACATCCGGAAGGCCCTGCAGGTGCTCGGACCCGGCGTGCTCAACAACATCTATGGCCCGACGGAGAACACCACCTTCAGCTGCTACCATCCGGTGAACAGCGAGGCGGACATCGGTCGCCAGGTCCCCATCGGCAAGCCCATCCACAACACCTTCCTGTACGTGCTCGACGAGCAGTTGCGGCCGGTGCCCGTGGGTGCCAAGGGCGAATTGTACTGCGGCGGCGATGGCGTGGCCCTCGGGTATTGGGAACGTCCCGACCTGACCGCTGAACGCTTCCTGCCGGACCCCTTCCGCGGCGGCGATGCGCGCATGTACCGCAGCGGCGACCTGGTGCGCTGGCTGCCCGATGGTTCGCTGGAATTCATGGGCCGGGCGGACGACCAGGTGAAGGTGCGGGGGTTCCGCATCGAGCTGGGTGAGATCGAGAACGCGATCAGCGCGGTGCCGGGTGTGCGGGACCGACTGGTGATGGTGCGCCGCGACATGCCCGGCGATCAGCAGTTGGTGGCTTACGTGGTGCCACTGGACTTCGACCCCAACGCGGAGGCCGAACGACGCGATGCCCTGTTGGCTTCCGTACGCAAGCACCTCGAAGGCGCCCTGCCCAGGTTCATGCTGCCGGCCTTCTACGTGGCGCTGCCCGCCTTCCCGCTGAACCCGAACGGCAAGGTGGACAAGAAGCTGCTGCCCGCACCGGAGCTGAGGTCCACACGCATGCGTGCCCAGCATGTGTCACCGCGCAATGCCGAGGAGGCCGCGCTGGCGGAGCTCTGGGCGAAGGCCCTGGGCGTACCGGACATCGGCATCCACGACGACTTCTTCGACCTCGGCGGCCACTCGATCATGGGCATCCAGCTGCTCACGCACATCGAACAGCGCTTCGACAAGGTGCTGCCGCTGAAGGCCCTGTTCGAGGCACCGACCATCGCCCAGTTCGCCGAGCTGCTGCGCACGGACAGTGCCTCGCAGGCCTGGAAGAACCTATCGCTGGTGCAGCCTGGTGGCGAGGGCATTCCGCTCTTTTGCGTGCATGGCGATGAGGCCAGCCATTTCATCCCGAAGCACCTCGGCGCGCAACGACCGTTCTACGCCTTCTTCCACCAGGGCGAGGATGGCAAGGAGATCAAATACACCAGCGTGGAGTCCATCGCCCGCCACTTCATCTCGGAACTGAAACAGGCCAGGCCGCACGGCCCGTACCTGCTCTGCGGTTATTCGTTCGGCGGCATCGTGGCCTTCGAGATGGCCCAGCAGCTCACCGCGATGGGCGACGAGGTACCCTACCTGGCGGTGCTCGACACCTATGCGCCGGCCTTGCACGGCAAGGCCATCGCCAGCGACATGAAGTTCTACGACCCGCTGAAGAAGTCGCTCATGCGCAGCCTGGTGAACCGCTTCCTGAAGAACGGCGGCACGGTGCCCACGCGCCTGCGGAACTTCCACATCATCGACACCTACGACCAGGCGGCCATGAGCTACACCCCTCGTCCTTACAAGGGGAAGCTCACCGTGTTCAAGGCCGAACATTCCTGGGGGCCGAACGAGATGGGCTGGGAAAGCCTGGCCAAGGGCGGCATGGATGTGCGGGTGGTGCCCGGCGACCACTACACGGTGATCAAGGAGCCCAACGTGGCACTGCTGGCCAAGGAGCTTGGGGCGCAGCTGATGGCCTTGGAGACCGCATCGGAAGTCGTCACCGCATGATGTCGGTCCACGATCGCATGGGAATTATGAAGCCCATGCGGTCGTGACCGCGGATCCATGCGCTGTTCCATAGCTGGCAACAGCCTTGATCGCTGACCACCTCCGCACGCAACGCCCTCCCATCGGCCACCGCGCCTGAGGTGCTTACTTCGCAGCATGGACAGCAGGTCCCTCACCCTGCATTGCAGCGGTCCTGAAGCTGCCTTACTGCTTCCCGCGGACGACCTGGTCCTGCCGGAAGGAGGCATCCACGCGTGGTTCGGGCCGATCGGGCCACATGGGGCTGAGCTCGCGCAGCTGGAATCCCTGCTCGACGCGGATGAACTGCGCCGTGCGGACCGCTTCCGTTTCGCGCACGACCGGGAACGGTACATCGTGGGCCATGGTCTGCTGCGCCGGGTGCTGAGCCATTACCTCGGGACCGCACCACGGGACATCGCCTTCGCGCGCGGCGCCCACGGCAAACCCTACCTCCCAGAACAGGGCATCCAGTTCAACTTCAGCGACACGAAGGACGGCATCCTGATCGCTGTGGGGCGCGGATTGGAGGTGGGCGCTGATGTGGAGACCATGCAGCGCACCGTGGACCACCTCGCCGTGAGCACCCACTACTTCACACCCGAGGAACAGGAGGACATCCTGCGTTCATCCGATACCAAGCGGCGTTTCCTGGAACTGTGGACCCGCAAGGAGGCCGTGCTGAAGGCCAGCGGCGTGGGGATCATGGACGACCTGAAGGTGCTGCGCGTGGACCCAGCCTTGGTCTCCCTCACCATCCGGCATGCCGAGTTCCTGCGGATGGCCCACGACCAATACCATGTGGGAACCTGGAGCCTGGGTGAGGACCACATCATCAGCCTGGCCACGCCCGAAGCGCCTGAGCAGGTGCGGTTCTTCGCGCTGGAACCCTGAGCTATTCCTCACCCCAGAACCGCGGGTGGAAATTGACCAGGTAGAGCCGCTCGGTGGCGCGGGTCACAGCGGTGTACAGCCAACGCACGTACTCCGTGTCGATCATCTCCTCGGTGATGTAGCCCTGGTCCACGAAGACGGTGTCCCATTGCCCGCCCTGTGCCTTGTGCGCCGTAACGGCATAGGCGTACTTCACCTGAAGGGCGTTGATGTGGGGATCCTCCTTGATGGTGCGGTACTGCTGCGCCTTGGAAAGCACCGGCCGCGCGGCCAGGACCGACCGCTGGAGCAGCCGCTGTTGCTCGAAGGGGAGCGATGGGGTGCTCGCCGCCAGCACATCGAGCATCACCTTCACATCCAGTTCCCGCTCCTCCGTGCCGGTCCACCAACGAACGGTGACATCCGCGAAGCGCAGACCGTAGGCCTCCTCCACGCGGTGCACACGGTCCACCAATAGCGCCTCGCCGTTGGCGATCAGCTCAGCCTTTCCATTGCGCCCGGCCCAGAAGTAGTTGTTCCGCACCACCATGAGCCGGTCGCCCGCACAGAGCTCTTCCTCGAAGCCATGGATCCGTGCGCGCACCTCCTGGCTGTAGGCGAAAGCGCGTTTGTTGCTGCGGCAGATCACGCACACCTCGTCGTCGCCCACCCGTGCGTAGGCCGTCTCCAGCGCGTCCTGCAGGTCGTGTCCGTCCACCCGGAGCACATCGCGGTAGCCTGTCATGAACCGCGGTTGCGGGGTGGCCTCCTCCAGTGTGGCCCGCAACGCCGTGGCGGTGGCCAGGATGCCGGACGCCTCGGCCTGACGGACCACCTCGGTCAGTTCCACCGCACCGGCCGTGATCCCCTCCTCGCGCAGGGCCTTCACATCGAGCGCCGGGCTGTGCGCATTGCCCACCGGCGGCAGCTGGGCCGGATCGCCGATGAGGAGGAGCTTGCAGCCCGGGGCGCTGAAGACATGCTCAAAGAGGTCGGTAAGCAGATCGCGGTCACCGAAGGCACCCTCACCACCCCCGCGACCGATCATGGACGCTTCGTCCACGATGAACAGGGCGTTGGTGTCGCGGTTCGGCGTCAGGCCCAGCCCCACCGGCCCATCGTCATCATCGCCCCCCACCCGGTAGATACGCCGGTGGATGGTACCCGCGGAGGCCCGGGCATAGGCACCCAGCACCTTGGCCGCACGGCCCGTGGGCGCCAGCAGGACGACGCGCTTCCGTTCAGCGGCCAGCACCCGCACCAGCGCACCCACCAACGTGGTCTTGCCCGTGCCCGCATAGCCCTTCAGCACCAGCGTGGCGTGCGGTCGATCGGTGGCCAGCAGCCGTTCCAGCGCCTCGGCCGCGCGCTGCTGCCCCGCGGTGGGCGGATGGCCAAGGGCATCGAGCAGACGGGTGGAAAGGCCCCTGACGGCGGCTGCGGACATGGTGAACGGAACCGCCTTCGAGCACCCGTGGCATGGGGCTGAACGGCGATGCGGTGAAATTACGCGCTTACCTTTGGCCGCCCTGCGAACGCGCTGCGAACGCGGGCTTCCCCCGACCCACCACGGGCGTGGGAACGAACCATCGACCATACGACCGCACGACCACCCATGGACCGAGGCAGCCTGACCGCAGCGCGGTACGATCCGCACCGGCCCAAGGCCCACCACCTGAGCATCCTATGTGCTCCGGGGCTCACGGCCTGGTGCGTGCAGGATGTGGGCGATGGCTCCCTGTTGGCCCTGCATTGGAGCGAGGATGCGGCCGTGCTGCAGGACCCGCACTTCCCGGTGCAACCCGTTTCCGTCTCGTTCATCACCCTGCCGGAATGGAGCACGATGGTGCCGCAGGGCGTGCTGGAACCCGGCACCGAGGCGGACCATCTCGCCTTCGTGCACGGACGCCTGCCGAGCGGCGCCATGCGCGATGAGCCCGTGCGCAGCCTGGGCGCCACGTGCATCTATGTGCACGACGACGTGACCGAGCGCGCCGTGCTGGAACGCGTGCCGAATGCGCGCGCGTTGCCCATGCAGGGCCTCATGGTCCGTTCGGCGCTGAGCCGGGCCCACGAAGGCCCCTGCATGCTCATGCACCGAGGTCATGACCGGCTGGACGTGGCCATCGCCGACCGCGGCCGCGTGCTGATGAGCAACACCTATCCCGCGCGCACCGGACAGGACCTCCTCTACTTCACACTGCTGGCGCTGGAGCGGACCGGACTTTCCCCGAAGACCTGCCCCGTGCAGGTGAGCGGCACGCACCTCACCGATGGCGAGCGCGGATTGCTGGGCCGCTACTTGGACCACATGGTCCCCGCCACGGTCCCGCTGCCCGTCGAGCTGCAGGCCCCCGCCGGCCCGATGGCCGACCGCTGGATGGCCCTGCTGGAACAGTTCGCATGCGTATCGTAGGCGGCAAATACCGGAACCGGCGCCTGCATCCCCCCCGGGAGATGGAGGCGCGGCCCACCACCGACTTCGCCAAGGAGGGGCTCTTCAACGTGCTGCAGCACAGTGTCCCCCTGGAGGACATCCGGGTGCTGGACCTCTTCGCCGGAACAGGCAACATCTCGTTGGAATTCCTTTCGCGGGGCGCGGCGGAAGTGATCTCGGTGGAACAGGACCGGACCCTCTTCGACTTCATGCAGCGGACCTCGCGTGAGCTTGGGGAGACCCACTGGCGGATGGTGCGCGGCGATGTGTTCACCTTCCTGAACAGCCACCGGGGGCGGTACGACATCATTTTCGCCGACCCTCCCTTCCGCATGGAGGGCATCGAGCGGATCCCTACCTTGGTGTTCGCTGCGGAACTGTTGGAGCCGGAGGGGATGCTCATAATCGAGCACCACGAGAAGCTCGACCTGGGCCAGCTACCGGGCTATGTCCGCACCCGCACCTACGGGCTGATCCACTTCAGCTTCTTCACCACCCCCACGCACGAACAACCCGCCACATGAGCCAGCCCATCGCGGTCTTCCCCGGCAGCTTCGACCCGATCACCAACGGGCATGTGTCCATCGTGCGCCGCGCGCTGCCCCTGTTCGGGAAGGTGATCGTGGGCATGGGGGTGAACCACACGAAGCAGAGCATGTTCACGGTGGAGCAGCGCATCACGTGGATCCGGGAAGCGTTCGCCAACGAACCGAAAGTGGAGGCCATGCCCTTCGAGGGGCTCACGGTGGACCTATGCCGTCGCGTGGGCGCCACCTTCATCCTCCGCGGCCTGCGCAACAGCATCGACCATGGCTATGAGCGCAGCATCGCCCTGATGAACCGCCAGCTGTCCGGCGTGGAGACCATCTTCCTGCCCTCGGCACCCGAGCATGGCCACATCAGCAGCACCATCGTGCGCGAGCTGCTGGCCAATAAGGCCGATGTATCCGCGTTGGTCCCGATGGACCTTCGTTCGATCCGGTGATGCGCACCCTGGCACTGACCTTCTTCCTCCTGTGGCGGCTGGCCTGCACGGCGGGGCCGATGACCATCGAGCTCAGTGCCCCCACCTATGCCGGACAGGTGGTGCGCCTGTACCGCTACGATGACCTCTTCACGCTGCGCACGGTGCGGCTCACCGAAGCGCTGATCTCCAGCACCGGCACCGCCCATCTGGAGGCCGACGTGAACGGCACCGCCAAGCTCCAACTGCGCATCGGCAATACCTCGGGCGACCTCTATGCCCGACCGGGGATCACCCTGCACATCACCTTTCCGCCGCCCCCCACGGGTACGGCCCGCAGCCTCGGCACCACCACGCGCGTGGCCCTGGAGTTCACCGAACTGGACCCGCTGGACATCAACGCGCTGACCACCGACCTCAACGAGCGGGTGGATGCCTTCATCGCCGAGGACCTGGCCACAGATGAGGCCGCCGGCATGCAGGCCTTGGCCGTGCGCCGCACCAACGACCAGGCGCCGGACACCAGTGCCCCTCAGCGGCCCGCCACCTTGTTCGTGACACCGATGCTCTCCACGGCCCGCGTGGACACCTTCGAGCACAAGCTGCGGCGCTTCTATGCGGAGGTGAAGGATCCCTGGTTCGCGCATTACCTGGACAACAGCATGGCCGGGTTGCGCCAGGGCACCCGCACCTCCGAGCGCGAGACCCATGAACGGTGGATCAAAGGGCGTGCACTGCACTACGACGACCCCGAGCAGGTGCGTTTCCTCCGCAGCTTCTATGCGGACCTGCTGCCGGCCTTCGTGCACCGGTACAACGATGAGGCGCTGCAACGGGCGCTCCAGGCACGCTCTGCCGACAGCCTCACCGCCGTGTTCGCGCGGCACGACTTCCTGAAGGACGACGACCGCCTGTGCGAACTGGTGGCCATGGACCAACTGTACCAGCACTACCACGCCAAGTACCTCGACCGGCAGGCCGTGCAGGTCATGCTGGGACAGTGGGCATCCTCCTCGCGGTACATGGAACACCGGACCATCGCGGCGAACATGCTCTGGGACCGCACGGCCATGCAACCCGGCAGCACACTGCCCCCGATGCTGTTGGAGGACGTGCGCGGGCAGCGCGTGGAACTGGACAGCCTGCTGAGCGGCCCGGTGTGCCTGGTGATCACGGCCAGCTGGTGCACATATTGCGAACTGGAGATGGCCGGGCTGGAACAACTGCAGGCGACCTACAAGGACCAGATCGCCATCATCGCCATCAGTCTGGACAGCAGCCTGGCCGATCTGCGGGCCTACCGCAAGACCCATCCCGCGCAGGACTTCCGCTGGCTGCATGCCCTCGCCGACCAGCAATTGCGCGAGGACCTGCGGTTGCGCAGCCTGCCGGCCTTCTACCTGCTGAACAACGGCGTGCTGGCCCGCTCACCGGCCCCCATGCCAAGCACGGGGCTCGGTGCCCTGTTCCATCAAGTGAAGGTGCAGGCCGAGCAGGACGGCCGCATCAAAGTGTGGGACGACTGACCGCCTTGTGCCGTTCGGCCTCCCAGGCCAGCACCACGGGCAGCAGGGAGGGATAGGTGTCCGCCTTCATCGCCGGAAGTTCGTCCGCTGCCATCCAGCGCACCTCCTCGATGTCCTCTTCAAGTTGGGGCGTGAGCGCCTCCTCGGACGAGGCCCGCATGAGGTACCAGTCCGTGCGTTTCAGGTGCAGGCGTCCCTTGCGTTCGTAGGTGTGCCAGGTGCAGGGCAGTTCGCCCACGATGCGCAGGCGTTGCAGCCCACATTCCTCGGTGACCTCGCGAATGGCGGCTTCCGGAATGCCCTCCCCGGGGTCCACCTTGCCCTTGGGGAGGTCCCACTTGCCCAGCCGCCGGATCACCAACAGCCGGCCCTGCTCGTCCGTGACCGCACCACCCGCCGCCTGCACCGGCTCGTAGCCCTCCCGGAACCGCGACCACAACGCCGTGAGCGGCAGACCGTGCAGCACCAGGCCTTGCATCGTGGGCGTGGCGCTGAACAGGGCCACCGCGCGGTCCACCTCCTCTGGCACATCGATGCGCAGCGCCACCCATTGCTCGGGCACGGGGTCGGGCACCGCCTCGGCGATCACCAGCGGCCTCCCCTCGATGTAAACGTCGTACCTTCGTGGCATGCCTTCGCAGCTCGATCCGGCGCTCAAAGTAGCCGAATTCCTCCTCCAGATCAAGGCCGTCAAACTTAGCCCGAAGAAGCCCTACACCTGGGCCTCCGGTTGGAAGAGCCCGATCTATTGCGACAACCGCAAGACCCTCTCCTACCCGCCCATCCGCACCTACATCCGGCAGCAGTTCGTGCACGTGATCAACAGCGAGTTCGGGCGGCCGGACATGATCGCCGGGGTGGCCACGGGCGGCATCGCGCATGGTGCACTGGTGGCACACGACCTGGGCCTCCCGTTCATCTATGTGCGGAGCGATGCGAAGGGCCACGGCCTGCGCAACCAGGTGGAGGGCGACCTCACGGTGGGCCGCAGCGTGGTGGTGGTGGAGGACCTGGTGAGCACCGGCAAGAGCAGCCTCAACGCCGTGCAGGCCCTGCGCGACGCCGGTTGCGAGGTGAAAGGCATGGTGAGCATCTTCACCTACGGCTTCGACGAGGCCACGAAGGCCTTTGCCAACGAGAAGGTCACGCTCCGTTCCCTCACCAACTACAGCATCCTGCTGGACCAGGCCTTGCGCAGCGACTACATCACCGAAAAGGACCTGCTGCCACTGAACGAGTGGCGCAAGGACCCTGCCGGCTGGGGTGTGGAAAGCAAGGTGTGAGGGTTGGTTGATGGGTGTTGGTTGTTAGTTGATGGCTGTCCGGGAGGTCCGGACCGAAGTGGAGATCAACCGGTGGGCTGATCGGCGCACGATCGCGACCGAGGCCGGCCAAGAACAGGAACGGAACAGCATGACCACGATCGAAAGCAAACAGGTGCGCATCGCCAAACCGGCGGCCGAACTCCACACCTTCCTCACGGACATGAACAACTTCCAGCAGCTGCTGCCGCAGGACCGCATCAGCGACTGGAAGAGCGACGGCCGTTCGTGCTCGTTCAAGGTGCAAGGGGCCGCCACCATCGGGCTGGAACTGGCCGGAGGTGAAGCACCCGGTCACCTGGTACTGAAGGCCACCGAGCGCAGTCCCTTCCCGTTCACGCTGGACGTGTTCCTGAAGGAAGAGGGTGGCGTGACCACCGCCTGGCAGGAGTTCAAGGGCGACATCAACCCCTTCATCAAGATGATGGTGGAGAAGCCCCTGAAGAACCTCTTCGACCACATCGCTGACCGGATGGCGGCGATCCATGGGTAGAACAGGTGTTCATGTGCTCATGTGGTCATGTGCCCATTGGGTCATGGGCTCGCATGAGGTTGTGGGCATGATCAACGGACAGGACCAACAGGTGTTCCACACAGTTCGTTAACGCACGATGGCGGGTCGCAGGAACCGAGTGAGCGATGATGATGCGAAGCCAGCGAAGCTCTCGAAGGCCGCGCTGCGCAAGTTCTTCCGGGTGTTCCGCTACATGCGCGAGCAGCGTGGGCTCTTCGCGGTGGGCATGCTCTGCCTGCTGCTTACCAGCCTGCTGAGCGCGGCCTTCCCCTGGCTCATCGGCCACCTGATCGATGCGCGCGCCACCACGGGCTTCTGGGAGGCGCCGTTGATGGACACGTCCAACGTGCATTCCATCCTCAAGCTGCTGCTGCTGGTCTTCGCTGCGCAGGCCTTCTTCGGGTTCTGGCGCATCTGGAGCTTCGGTGCGGTGACCGAGAACGCCCTCACCCGGCTGCGGCGCGACACCTACGCCCACCTGCTGAAGCTGCCCATGTCCTTCTTCGCGCAGCGCCGCGTGGGCGAACTGAACAGCCGCATCAGCGCCGATGTGGCCCTGCTGCAGGATGCCTTCACCACCGTGCTCGCCGAGTTCCTGCGACAGTTCGTGGTGCTCACCGTGTGCATCGTGGCCCTCACCTACCTCAGCACCGAACTGATGCTCACCATGCTGGCCACGCTGCCCGTGGTGATGCTCGTGGCCGTCTTCTTCGGGCGCTTCATCCGCAAGCTGAGCAAGCAGGTGCAGGACCGCATCGCCGAAAGCAACGTGATCGTGGACGAGACCCTACAGGGCATCCAGAGCGTGAAGGCCTTCAGCAACGAGGGCCACGAGACGCAACGCTACAGCGCCAGTGTGCTCGGCGCGCGCCATTTGGCATTGAAGAGCCTGCGCTGGCGGGGCGGCTTCGTCAGCTTCATCATCTTCTGCATGTTCGGCGTGGTGGTCTTCGTGGTGTACCGCGCCGCACTGCTGAAGGAAGCGGGCGAGATGAGCGTGGGCGGCATCACCTCCTTCGTGGCCTTCAGCATCATGATCGGGGCCAGCATCGCCGGCATCCCCGAGCAGATCACCTCCTTGTTGAAGGCCGTGGGCGCCACCGAACGCCTGATGGACCTGCACGACGAGGCGACCGAGCCGGTGAGCCTGGCCGCCCGCAAGGAGCACCTGCCGCTACGGGGCGCCATCACCTTCCAGCGCGTGGCCTTCCACTACGCTTCACGGCCCGACATGTCCGTGCTGCACGAAGTGTCGTTCCATGCCGAGCCCGGACAACGCATCGCATTGGTGGGCCCGAGCGGCGCGGGGAAGAGCACCATTGCCTCCCTGGTGCTGCGCTTCTACGACCCGGTGGAGGGCGCCGTGCTGATCGATGGCAAGGACGCGCGCGACTACGACCTCACCGCACTGCGCGACCGCATGGCCATCGTGCCGCAGGAGGTGCTGCTCTTCGGGGGCACCATCCGCGAGAACATCGCCTACGGCCGTCCCGGCGCTTCGCAGGACGAGGTGGAGGCGGCCGCCCGCAAGGCCAACGCGCATGCCTTTATCACCTCCTTCCCGCAGGGTTACGACACCGTGGTGGGTGAGCGCGGCATCCAACTGAGCGGCGGTCAGCGGCAGCGCATCGCCATTGCCCGCGCCGTGCTTAAGGACCCCGCGATCCTGATCCTGGACGAGGCCACCAGCGCACTGGACAGCGAGAGCGAACGGCTGGTGCAGGAGGCGTTGGACGAGCTGATGAAGGGCCGCACGAGCCTGGTGATCGCGCACCGCCTCAGCACCGTGCGCGATGCCGACCGCATCCTGGTGCTGGACAAGGGCCGCATCGTGGAGAGCGGCACGCACGAGGAGCTGATCGCCGACGTGAACGGGCTCTACCACAGCCTGAGCCGGTTGCAGCTCAGTGAAGGGTGAGGCCTCAGATCCGTCGAATACTCCGCTACAGCTCCACCTCCACCACCTTCTTCGTCACGAAGAACTCCTCCTCGAAGTGCTCGGATAGTTCGTGCACCCGGTAGTGCTGCTTGATCGGCAGCAGCTCATCGGCCAGCTCGCCGCCCTTGAGGTAGTAGAGCTTTCCCTGCCCTTTTGGAACCAAGTGCTTGGTCATGCGCAGGAACTCGGGTAGCGTGGTCACCGCACGGCTCACGATCACGTCATAGCGCTGCTTTTGGTCCTCGCTGCGCACCTGTTCGGCCGTGCAGTTGGTGAGGCCCAGCCCTTGGATGACACCCTGCACAGCGGCGATCTTCTTACCGATGCCATCGATGCCGTGGAAGGTGCAGTGCGGAAAGAGCACGGCCAGCGGCACCAGGGGGAAGCCACCACCGGTGCCCACATCCACGATGCGCGTGCCTTTCTTGAACTGGACCACCTTGGCGATGCCGAGCGAGTGCAGGATGTGCCGCTCATAGAGGTGCTCGAAGTCCTTGCGGGAGATGAGGTTGACGCGCTCGTTCCATTCCGCGTAGAGCGCGCCCATGCGGGTGAAGCGGTCCCGCTGTTCGAGCGTGAGCTCGGGGAAGTACTTGAAGAGCAGGCTCAGCATGTGGTCATGTGGTCATGTGCCCATGTGTGCATGTGCTCATGTGTCCATGTGCTCATGTGAGCATGTGCCCATGAGAAGGTGCTCATCTTGTCCTGTACGCAGGGGTATGAGGGCACATGTTCGCATGGAGGGCCGGCCATTGCGCGTGGACCACATGGGCACATGGTGCGGGTGCTTCGCGCGCTCGGTCAAATATGGTCCTTGCGGTCCTCCATCAGGTTCAGCAGGAACTCGCGGGCGCGGAAGAGCTGGGCCTTCACGGTGCCCAGGGGCAGGTCCAGCTCATCGGCGATCTCCTCGTAGCTGTACTCCTTGTAGTAGCGCAGCTCCACCAGCGTCTTGTACCGCGGCTTCAGCTTGTCCACCACTTCGCGCATGATGGCGTTCTTCTGCTCGCGGATGGCGATATCCTCCGGATCGAGGCCGTCGCTCTTGAGCTCGATCGTCATCTCGTCGCCATCGTCGGTGCCGATGGGGTTGTCGATGGAGAAGGTCTTCTTCTTCTGTTTGCGGATCCAGTCGATGCAGTTGTTCGACGCGATCTTGAACAGCCAGGTGCTGAAGGCGTAGTTGGGCGTGTACTGCTTCAGGCGGTGGAAGGCCTTGCCGAAGGCCTCGATCGTGAGGTCCTCCGCATCGTCCTTGTTGTTGATCATCTTCAACAACATGAAGTAGATGGAGTCGCGGTAGCGGCTCATCAGTTCGGCGTAGGCCTTCTGATCGCCCTGGTCCACGGCACGGCGCACGAGCAGGTAGTCGTACTGCGCCTTCTCGCTGAGGTTCTCGTTCACTTCCATCGCTTGGGCTTGACGAGGATCGTGCTGGTGTACAGCAGGGGATCCAAAAGTAGGAACAGCCATTCCAGAGGTAGTGCGAACCACGCCAGCACACCGGCCTGGAGGCGGCGCATGGCGAGGATGGTGATCGGCATGAGGACGGCCAGCTGCACGGCGGCGCCCACGATGGCCTCGCGCCAGCGCGCCTGCACCAGCAGCCAGATGAGCGCGGCCCAGAAGATGGCCCGGGCCAGCGGCAGCAGCATCAGCAGCACCTGGTGCCCGAAGCGGTAGTGCACGGCCGTGGTGTAGTGCCGGCGTTTGCGGCGCACCCAGGTGAGCAGGTCCGGCGAAGGACGGGTGGTCATGAACGACCGCGGGTCGGACACCACGGTGGTGTTGCGGCCGCGTGCCACCTCGTTGATGAAGAGGTCGTCGTCCCCGCTCATGAGGTGGTTGTGGCGGCGCGGTCCCTTGGAGTTGAAGAAGAGCTCGCTGGTATAGCCCAGGTTGCGGCCCACGCCCATGTAGGGCATGCCCGCCATGGCGAAGCCCATGTACTGCATGGCCTTGCTCACGCCATCGTAGCGTTCCAGCAGGTTGCCCAGCCCGGCCTGCGGTGCATAGGGGCTGTAGCCGAGCACGATCTGCCGGCCATTGCGGAAGCCCGCGGCCATGGTGCTGATCCAGTCCGGACCGGGCGGCACGCAATCGGCATCGGTGAGCAGCACCTGCGGATGCTTGGCGGCGCGGAGGCCAACGCCCAGGGCGATCTTCTTGCCGTAGTTGAACTTCTCGTCCGCCTGGATGTTCACCGGCCGCAGGCGCGGGTACTGGGGCTTCATCCATTGCAGGATCTCCCAGGTGTCATCATCGCTGCGGTCGTTCACCACCACCACCTCGAACTCGCGGTGGTCCTGCTGCATCAGCTTGGGGATGAGCTCCTCCAGCGTGCGGGCCTCGTTGCGGGCGCAGATCACCACGCTGATGGGCAGCTCGCGGTCGGGCTCCACACGGGGCTTCCGGAAGGCCAGACGGGCGAACATGGCCAGGTGGTAGACCAGGAGCACGAACAAGGCTCCCGCCATGACCTGGAAAGCGATGGACCACATGCGAAGGTGAGCAGGGCCGAAGGCGCCCCACAGAGGGCGAAGCTACCGGGCCCATCCGCGCGCGGCGTCCACCGCGGTGGGCAGTTATGAACAGTGGCGGCGTGGAAGCCAGCCCGCTGCCCCGCCTACCTTTGCCGCCCTCTATTCCCATGGAATTCAAGCTGATCGGACATGACCCCGGCTCGCAGGCGCGGGCGGGCGAGCTCCATACCGACCACGGCGTGGTCCGCACCCCCGTGTTCATGCCCGTGGGCACATTGGGTGCCGTGAAGGCCGTACACCCCCGCGAACTGCGCAACGACCTGGATGCGCCCATCATGCTCAGCAACACCTACCACCTGTACCTGCGGCCCGGTACCGAGGTGCTGGAGCATGCGGGCGGGCTGCACAAGTTCAACGGGTGGGACCGCCCCATCCTCACCGACAGCGGCGGTTTCCAGGTGCACTCGCTCAGCGACATCCGCAAGATCACCGAGGAGGGCGTGAAGTTCCAGAGCCACATCGATGGCAGCCGCCACCTCTTCACCCCCGAAAGCGTGATGGACATCCAGCGCAGCATCGGGGCCGACATCTGCATGGCCTTCGACGAGTGCACGCCCTGGCCCTGCGAGCAGGCCTATGCCGAGAAGAGCATGCACCTGACCCACCGCTGGCTGGACCGCTGCATCGCGCGCTTCAACAGTACCGAGCCCAAGTACGGCCACGAGCAGGCGCTCTTCCCCATTGTGCAGGGCAGCACCTTCCCCGAACTGCGCAAGCGGAGCAGCGAGTACATCGCCACCAAAGGCGCCGTGGGCAACGCTATCGGTGGCCTCAGCGTGGGCGAGCCCGAGGAGGAGATGTATGCCATGGCCGAGTTGTGCTGCGACATCCTGCCCAAGGACAAGCCCCGCTACCTGATGGGCGTGGGCACCCCGTGGAACCTGCTGGAGAACATGGCCCGCGGCGTGGACATGTACGACTGCGTGATGCCCACCCGCAACGGCCGCAACGGCATGCTCTTCACCCGGGAAGGCGTGGTGAACATCAAGAACCGCCAGTGGGCCGATGACCACAGCCCCCTGGACCCCGGCGCGCACAGCTGGGTGGACACCGCCTACAGCCGCGCCTTCGTGCGCCACCTGTTCCAGAGCAACGAGATGCTGGGCCAGCAGATCGCCAGCCTGCACAACCTGGGCTTTTACCTGGCGTTGATGAAGGAGGCCCGCGAACGCATCCTGGACGGTAGCTTCACCAGCTGGAAGAACGCGTTGTTGCCGAAATTGAAGGTGAGACTATGATGATGCGCCCGATCGACGTTGAGCTTCGGGCTTCGGGCCGCGGGCTTGTCCCCGATCCAGCCCGCAGCCCGAGGCCCGTGGCCTGTGCACAGGCCCTTGCGCGATAGCCCTGCACATGCTCCGCACCCTCGACCGCTATATCATCCGGCAGTTCCTCGGGACCTTCTTCTTCCTGCTGGTCATCATCATGATGATCGCGGTGGTGTTCGACATCAGCGAGAAGACCGAGGACTTCGCCAAGATGAAGGCCACCACGGAGGAGATCGTGTGGGACTACTACCTCAACTTCATCATCTACTACAGCAACCTCTTCAGCGGGTTGTTCATCTTCCTGGCCGTGCTGCTCTTCACCAGCCGGCTGGCGCACCGCACGGAGGTCATCGCCATGCTCAGCAGCGGGGTGAGCTTCCCGCGCATCATGTGGCCCTACTTCGTGGCGGCCACCTTCCTCACGGCCTTCTCCCTGGTGATCAACCACCAGGTGCTGCCCGCGGCCAACAAGGTGCGGCTCGCCTTCGAGGAAACACACATCCGGGCCACCTTCTTCGTGAAGGCCCGCCACATCCACCGCGAGATCGCCCCCGGCACCATCGCCTACTTCGAGTCGTTCGACGCCCAGAACCGCATGGGCCAGCGCTTCAGCTTGGAGCAATGGACCAATGGCGAGATGACCGCCAAGCTCACCAGCGACCGTGCCGCCTATGACACCATCACCGGCCGATGGATCGTGCACGACTACGTGCTCCGCACCATGAACGGCGAGCAGGAGCAGGTGCGCCAGGGTGGTCGGCTGGACACGGTCATCAACCTGAAGCCCTCCGACATGGGCCAGCGGTGGGAGACGTCCATGGCCATGAGCTGGCGCGAGCTGAACGACTACATCGCCGAGAAGCAAACGCAGGGCGACAGCAGCGTGATGCCCTACCTGATCGAGAAGCACCAGCGCACCTCCTACCCCTTCGCCACCTATGTGTTCACCCTGATCGGGGTGAGCATCGCCAGCCGTAAGGTGCGCGGGGGCACCGGCCTGCACCTGGCCCTGGGCGTGCTGCTCATCCTGCTCTACATCTTCGCCATGCGCCTGGCCACCGTGGGCGCCACCAACGCCGGCCTTGATCCCTTCCTGGCCGTGTGGATGCCGAACGCCCTGTTCGCCGTGGTGGGTGTGTACATCTACCGCAAGGCGCCGAAGTAACGGCGTGGGTAGTTGGTGGGGTGGGAATGAAGAATGTAGAATGTAGAATGTAGAATCAGTGGTGTCCGGGGAAAGTTGAGAACGGGTCATGCGCCTGTTGTGAAGGCTTGATTTCAAGGGGCGCAGCTTGTTGATGCTACAGGTAAGCCCCCTGTGGGTCAATTGTACATGAACAGCGGTAGTTGAGGGTTGGTCTC
>CAUJFM010000091.1 GCA_963169595.1 Bacteroidota bacterium
AGCATCGTCACAGGTGCTGTGCCCGATCCGGTGCTGTGCCAGGGCGCTTCCGTGGGTGTGCCTTACACCGCCAACGGCACCTGGTCCGCAGGGAATGTCTTCACCCTCCAGATGTCGGATGCCACCGGAAGCTTTGCCGCACCGGTGGCCATCGGCACCTTGGTGTCCAGCAGTTCAGGCATCGTGCCGGGGACCATACCCATGGGTACGCCTCCGGGTGCGGGTTACCAGTTCCGGGTGGTGTCGAGCGACCCCGCCACGGTAGGCAGCGTGGGCACGACGACGCATGAGGTGGTCGCGCCTCCCTCGGCTGGTGGGGATGCTGTCTTGAACGTGTGTGCCGGTTCAGGCAGCTATGTGCTCATCAATACGCTCACCGGCACACCGGCCACCTGTGGAGCCTGGACGCGTCCGGATGGTCAAGCGTTCAGCGGGGTGCTCAACAGCGCCACGGACCCGGCCGGGGTGTACACGTATACCACCAACTGCCCCGGTACTTGCCCGCAGGATGCGGCCACCGTGATAGTGACCTATCTGCCCGCTCCGAACGCGGGTGCCGATGTGGTCACGTCCACCTGCAGCGATGCACCGCCCGCCGATCTTTCCGAGTTCGTCAGCGGTGGAAGCACCGATGGCGCGTTCTTCCTGAACGGCACGCCGGCCACGAACCTGCAGCTCACCCAGCCCGGGATCTACGCATTGGACTATGTGGTAGCGGGATCGGGCGGCTGTCCTAGTGATACGGCGAGCATCACGGTGACGGTGAACGCCGCGCCCTTCGCTGGTGAGAGCACGTCCTTCACCGCGTGCATCAACGACGATCCGGTGGCCCTGTTCGATCTGCTTGTCGGAGCAGAGGAGGGGGGCAGCTGGAGCGGGCCGGGAGGCGCGGCCTTCAACGGGACCTTGGTCCCCGCCACCGGTACTTCCGGTCTCTACACCTACACCGTGCCGGGCATTCCGCCCTGTGAGGAAGCGGTGGCCTTCGTGGCCGTGGTGATCGATCCCTGCGCGGGCATGAACGAACAGTGGGCCGAGGTCGGCGCACGTTGGATGGGCCAGTGGGGCGATGAGCAGGTGTTCAGCGGTGTGCCGCAGGATGCACAGCTTGCCGTGTTCGGTCCCAACGGCCAGCAGGTGGCCATTGAGGTCAGCGACCGCCAGGACGGTGTGGTGCGGATCCGGTTGCGCCATGCGGTGGCCGGGTTGCACCTGCTGCAGGTGGTGGATGACCGCTCCATCCAGGTGGTGCGGATCGTGCACGTGGCACGCTGATCAGGAGCCCTGTGCACAAGTTGTGCAAAAGGTGAAGCTCGAAAAGTTGCGATCCCCTGCACGCTCGCGGTAGTATCGCATGACCATCGTTCTTTTCGTTCCACGGTCTCGTGCCACTGGCACGACCAGGAAAAGGGATCAACGGCAGGTCGGCGGATGTACGTCCCCGATCGGAGCTTGGTAAGAAGCTTCAGCCTCGGTCCCGGGTAACGTGCCAGACGGTACCCTGAATGGGCCGTACCGGATGTCCCCATCCGGCGGACGAATGGAGCAGGCATGCGCTGTGGGCTACGGCCTGTGGCGGATGGGAGCGGGGATCGCCGATCAGGTGGTCCCCGCTTCATTTTTTCACCGTACAACACCACGGTTCACGCCCGCCTTACGCAGGCGTGATGAACACGATCGATCGTGGATAAGTGCGATCGGTTTTCGCCGGTGCCCCCCGGGGTGCCCGGGTACATTTGGTCAACACCGTTCCTTGATCGAATGAGAAAAAAAGACCGGAAGATCTTCGTACTGGATACCTCCGTGATCCTGTACGACCACTCGGCCATCGAGAACTTCGAGGAGCACGACGTGGCCATCCCCATACAGGTGCTGGAGGAACTGGACACCTTCAAAAAAGGCAACGACACCATCAACTATGAAGCGCGCGAGTTCATTCGCCATCTGGACGACATCGCCAAACGCGATGTCCTCACCGATTGGATACCGCTGAACGGCCCCACCCGTGGCAAGTTCAAGGTCGTGGCCAAGCACGACCTGAACGGGGTGGACGCCACCAAGGTGTTCGATGATGCGAAGAACGACCACCAGATCCTCAACGCGACCCTGACGCTGCAGCGTCAGAACAAGGACCGCAAGGTGATCCTGGTGACCAAGGACATCGCCCTGCGACTCAAGGCCAAGAGCCTGAACATCGTGGCCGAGGACTACCTCACCGGCAAGGTGCGCGATGTGAAGGAGAAGCTCTACACGGGCCGCACCGTGCACGATGAGTTCCCCGAGGAGATGATCGACCGGCTCTTCTCCGAAGGCAGCATCCCCGTGAGCGACATGGGACTGGAGAAGCCGCGCGGCAACCACTTCTTCATCCTCAAGCACAAGAAGAAGAGCATCCTGGCCAAGTTCGACCCGCGCACCGGTCATGTGGACCGCGTGGAGAAGCAGAGCGTGTTCGGCATCGGGCCCAAGAACGCCGAGCAGGCCCTGGCCATGAGCGCCCTGCTCGACCCTGAGATCAAGCTGGTGACCCTCCAGGGCGCGGCCGGTACGGGCAAAACCCTGCTGGCCCTGGCCTGCGCGCTGGAACAGCGTCGCGAGTACCGCCAGATCTACGTGACACGCCCCGTGGTGCCGCTCAGCAACAAGGACATTGGCTACCTGCCCGGCGACATCCAGAGCAAGCTTGATCCCTACATGCAGCCGCTGTGGGACAACCTGAAGCTGATCAAGGGGCAGTTCGAGAAGCACGACAGCACGCCCAAGCGCATCGATGAGATGCTGGAGAACGAGAAGATCGCGATTGCGCCGCTGGCCTACATCCGCGGCCGCAGTCTCAGCAACATCTTCTTCATCGTGGACGAGGCCCAGAACCTCACCCCGCTGGAGATCAAGACCGTGATCAGCCGTGCTGGCGAAGGCACCAAGATCGTCTTCACGGGCGATGTGCACCAGATCGACACGCCCTTCCTGGACACCGAGAGCAACGGGCTCAGCTACCTCATCGACAAGGCCAAGGGCGATCCGCTCTTCGCGCACATCACCTTGGAGAAGGGCGAACGCAGCCCGCTGGCCAACCTGGCCAACGAACTGCTCTGATCGTCACCAACGTTCAAACGCAGGAAGGCGGCCCCGGAGGCCGCCTTCCTGCGTAATGGGATGACCGGATGTCAGAACAGCTCCTTCACCTCGATGAAGTTGAAGTTGAGGCTGAAGAAGCTCTGGTAGTCCTTGCCGGTCTCGGCCATCTCCTCATCGCCGGTCTCGTAGTGCCAGTTCACCTGCACCTGCTGCCCGCGCTCGGTCACCGCATCCAGCTTCTGGAAGATGTTGTAGAGGTGCTTGGACGAGCTGGTGTCCAGGTAGTCCAGGCGCATGTTCACCGTGGTCTCCCGCTGGGGCGCCCGCAGGTACTCATCCAGCCAGTTGTAGACGCGGTTGTAGAACTGCTCGGAGTTCTGGGGCAACGACCGGCCGATGAACTCCATCAGCCCCTGGTCCAGGTCGAGGTCCACCTCGGGCGAGGTCTCCGTTCGGTCGATGTGGAATCGTTTCATGGCCGCCGCATTGGTACAGGTCAAAGGTCCTGTACCCGGCAGGGCCGAGGAGTGCGCCCTTCGGGCCGGGCATCAACAGCCCGGTGTTGATGCGATCAGCGGCTGCGGTACTCGGTGAGGATCTCGTGGTCCGACGGCAGGATGATCTCCGTGTCGTTCACACGACGGGCCCAGTAGATGTACTTGCCCGTGCCCTGGCAGGCAAAAACGGTGAGCACCTCGTTGCCCGTAAGGGTCTTCACCGGGAAGATGCGCCATGTGCCACCCTTCTCCTGGACGGCCACCTTCACCTCCACCAGGTCGGAGCAGGTGTTCTTGAGGTCCACGCTGTAGGTCCCGCTGAAATCCCGTTTGTAGCCGTCCTTGTAGATCTCGCATTTCTCGCATGGGGCCCCCCAGCGGCTGGCGGCCTTCACGAGGCAGTCGGTCTGCGGCAGGTCCTGAGCACCGGCGAAGAACGCAAGCAGGATGGCCAGAGCAAGCAGGATGAACTTCTTCACGGTCATTTGCAGCGGTTGTTGTTCAGGATGATCTTGGCCTCGCCGTTGCCCATGCGCTGGCTGGTGCGCCAAGCCTTGCAGGCCGCGGCCATATCGCCGGTGGACTTGTGGGCCCATCCGATGTTGTTCCAAGCCTCCTCATTCCGGGGTTCAAGGCTAGTGACCTTTTCCAGGTCGGCCAAGGCGAGGTCGGGCCGGCCGGCCTTCAGATATGAACTGCCTCGTGTGGTATACGCCAAGGCATGCGCGGGTTCCCGGCCGATCACCACGGTGAGGTCGGTGATCGCTTCCTCGTAGCGCTTCAGGATGTTCAGGCAGAAGGCCCGGTGCAGGAAGGCGTTGAGGTGGCCCGGGTCGGCCTTGATCGCTTCCGTGAACAGGCGCACGGCCTCCTCGTGGTCCCCACGGCGGTAGGCTTGTTCGCCCTGTGCATAGGCATCGGCTGGTTTGGAGGTGGCGCGGTTCTCGGCCAGGTACTGGGCCTGCAGGGCCACGCCGAGCATCATCGCGACGAACAGGAGCAGAGGTCTTTGCATGGAGATCGATCCGTGAAGAGGTTCATTCCTACGCACCGCCGCCCTCAGGGTTTCACATCCACCAGCTCCGCATCATCCCGCATCTGGTGGAGCATCCCTGACCACAGGGCCAACACCCGCTCCCGGTCCACACCATCCGTGGGCCAGGGAAGCAGCATCCGGCTGGAGCGCACCGTGGTCCCTTGTGCGAAGTGCTCGCGCTCCAGGCACCGCCCGGCCGGGGTGGGGCAGGTCAGTTGAAGGCCTTCCAACCGCGCCTCCACCGCCAAGCCGCCTGTCCGGATCCATCGTTCGGGCACCGTCGTCCGGGTCGGTCTGCCGAGCGCATCGGTCTGTTCCACCAGCAGGTCGCCATGCCTGTCCATGCGGATGGTGAGCGTTCCCTGGTAGGCTGAGTCCAGCGCTGGAACGACCGATTGTGCGCAGGTGTGCGCGCACAGGAACAGGATGGGGAGCAGGCAATGGATGGTGCGCATGGTCGGAACCTCTCGGGCCCTTCCTACGTAGACCGGCACCGCGGGTTCGATACCAAACCACTTGCCATGCCCCGATCACTTCCCCTGCTCCGGTTCCTGACCCTCGCGCTCTTGTGCTGCGCCGCACAGGTGGTGATGGCCCAGGGCCGGTTCACCGTCAATGGCCGTTTGAAGATCGAAGGCGGCGACCTGGCCGGTGCCCGCGCCGTGGTGTACAAGAACGGGGAGAAGGACCGCACCATCACGGCGAACCTCAACAAGTTCGCGCTTGACCTGGACCTGAACGCCAACTACGTCATCTCGTTCGAGAAGGACGGCTACGTGGCCAAGAAGCTCTCGTTCAACACCAAGGTGCCTGCGGACGCAGCGACCAAGGGATTCACGCCCTTCGAGTTCGCTGTTTCCCTGTTCAAACAATACGATGACCTGAACATCGTGGTCTTCAACCAGCCGGTGGGGGTGATCCGCTATGAGCCTGGACTGGGCGATTTCGATTACGATACCGACTACACCAAGTCCATCCAATCGCAGTTGCAGAAGACGCTGGCCGAGGTGGAGCGCAGGCAGAAGGAGGAGGCCCAGCAGGCCGCCGCCGATGCCAAGGCCAAGGCGAAGGCCGATGCGGAGGCGAAACGGCAGGCGGAGGCACAAGCCGCTGCGGCCGCCAAGGCGGAGGCCGAGGCACGCAGGCAGGCGGAAGCCACCGCCAAGGCGGAACAGGCCCGGCCAGCGCCAGAGCCCAAACGATGGGAGGCCGAACGCGGCCGGCCCCGCACGCCCGAACCTGCACCGGAGCCCAAGCCGGCACCGCCACCACCCAAGGCAGCCCCTGAGCCCGTCCGTGCCAAGGCCCCCGAGCCCGTCCGCCCTGTGCGGAATGGCAGCCTGGCCAAGGCCCACGAAGGGCAGGACACGCGCCGCACCCAGGCACCGGTCGTGGTGGAGGAGGAGTCGCCGGTGGCCATGGCCACGCCCGTGGCCAAGGAGGAAGCCCGACCGAACGTGGTGCCGGTGGAGGAGGAAGTACTGCGCAACGAGGAACTGCTCGTGGAGACCAACAAGGTCACCACCATCATCCGGTTGGAGAAGCGCGGCGTGGTGACGGAGTACCGCAAGATCACGCACAAGTGGGGCACGACCTATTACTTCCGCGACGGGTTGGCCTGCTCGCAACTGGTGTATGAGCGTGAGGCCCTGGCCACCCGGCCGGAGGAGGACCGACTGGCCGGCGCCACCCCACGCGGCAAGCTGCCGTGAGCCCGTCGCATCCGAACTTTGGGCCATGCCCAAGCGGACCTACCTGCGCGATGGCCGGGCCCCGGTGCCGAAGGACCCACGCACCAGCGCGGTGATGAGCCGGATCCGGGCAAAGGGCACCACTCCTGAATTGATCGTTCGCCAGGCCCTCCGGGAACGAGGGTTCACCGGCTATCGCCTGCACTACGCCAAGGCGCCGGGTCGGCCTGACATTGCCTTCGTGGGCCGCAAGGTCGCCGTCTTCGTACACGGTTGTTTCTGGCACGGCTGCCCCCACTGCCAGCCTCGCCGACCGAGGACGCACAAGGGCTTCTGGAACGCCAAGCTCGACCGCAACCGGGAGCGCGATGCGGAAAAGGCCGATGCGCTCAGAACGGCCGGCTGGAAGGTCTTCACGCTATGGGAATGCCGCGTGAAGCGGGACGTGGGCCGGGAGCTGGCCGGGGTGGTCCGGCTGCTGGCCACACAGCGCACGGCCGGGTCGCTCACTTCCGCCGCCCGAACAGGCGCTGGAAGAAGCGCTTCTCGAAGGCCCAGAAAAAGCTGAACTGCCCGAAGAGGGCGCCGTAGATCAGCAGCACCACGTTATACAGCGGCAGGATCAACACATAGTACAGCACGGAGATCAGGAAGTGCGGATCCCCATCACCGGTCACCCAGGCCACGATCGGGCGCTTCAGGAACATCACCGTGAAGCCGGTGCAGGCGAAGACCACCAGGATGATCGCCACGCGTGAGGGGGGCACTCCCCAGCGGTTGCCCAAACGGGTCATCCATCCCGCCTTGCCTTCCTCTCCCGGGTTCCTGCTCATGGTGCGTGCAAAGTTCGTGTTCATGTCCGTACACAACACAGAACCCCTTGATGTGTTGGGACATCAAGGGGTTCCGGGTGACGTTCAAGTCGTGGACCGGATCAATCCTGCCACTCGGCCAGGAAGAGGTTGGTCTCCCGGGTGCCGTTGTTGTTGCGGTTGCTGCTGAACACCAAGTGGCGGCCATCGGGGCTGAACACGGGGAAGGCATCGAAGGTGTCGCCGTAGCTCACCTGCTCCAGGCCCGTGCCATCGATGTTGATGAGGAAGAGGGTGAAAGGGAAGCCCCGCTCGCTCTTGTGGTTGCTGGCGAAGATGATCTTCTGCCCGCTCGGATGCCAGTAGGGCGCCCAGTTGGCCTGGCCCAGTTCGGTCACCTTGCGCATGTCGCTGCCATCGGCGTTGGCCACGTAGAGCTCCATGTCCGTGGGCTTCACCAGGCCGTCCTTCAGGAGGGCCTTGTATTCGGCAAGCTCGGCATCGGTCTTGGGGCGGCTGGCGCGCCACAGCAGTTTGGTGCCATCGGGGCTGAAGAAGGCGCCACCATCGTAGCCGGGGGCGTTGGTCACGCGCTTCACGTCGCTGCCGTCGATGTTCATGGTGTAGAGCTCCATGTCGCCATCGCGCATGCTGGTGAACACGATGCGGTCCCCCTTGGGCGAAACGGTGGCCTCCGCATCGTAGCCAGGCGTTTTCGTCAGCTGGGTGCGGATGTTGCCCTGCAGGTCGCTCACATAGATGTCGAAGCTGGGGTAGATGGGCCATACGTACTTGCCATCCGCGCGGCGCTCGGGAACGGCCGGGCAGGTGGCGCCCGCCTCATGCGTGCTGGCGAAGAGCACCAGGCTGTCGCCCGGCATGAAGTAGCTGCAAGTGGTGCGGCCGCCCTTCACACTGATCAGGGTCGGTTTGTTGGAACGCAGGTCGTCCGTGAACGGGTTGAACACGTGGATCTGATCGCAGTGCTCCTCCCAGGCCGGGTTGGTGCTCTGGAACACCAGTCGCTGTCCGTCGAAGCTCCAGTAGGCCTCCGCGTTGTCGCCACCGAAGGTGAGCTGCTTCAGGGACTTGAAGTGCTTCTCCGAAGGATGGATCAGCGAATCCTTGACGGCCGTGGTGTCGGCCGCGGCCACTTCGGTGTTCGTGGTCTCGGGGGCGTTGCCGCAGCTGTGCAGCACAACAAGGGCCAGGGCGGCCAGCGGGAGGTGGTTGAGGGTGTTCTTCATGAGCGGCCGCGAAACTAGCCGGTCCGTCGGATGCCAACTGTCACGGACACGCCATGTTGCGCCTATCTTGACCACATGGCGATCGATGGCAAAGCCGTCAAGGGCAGGGGTAGTGCCGCGCAGGTGGCCAACCGCTTCGCGGTGCGCCACTACGAGGTGCTGCATTGGGAGGGCATCGATGAGCCGGTGGAGGAGGAGGGCAGGGGCACCACCTATCTCCCGACCCATCCCCGGACCATCGTCAACCGGGTCGACTCCCCCGATCTGCCCTTCCGGTGGAGCATGAACCCGTACCAGGGTTGCGAACACGGCTGCAGCTATTGCTATGCGCGGCCCACGCATGAGTATTGGGGCTACAGCGCCGGGCTCGATTTCGAACGGGTGGTGTTGCTCAAGCGCCATGCGCCCGAACTGCTGGAGCAGGCGCTGCGCAAACCGGGCTGGGAGGTCGACCCCATCATGATCTCCGGTGCCACGGACCCCTACCAGCCGGTGGAACGCAAGGAGGGGTTGACCCGTCGGCTGCTGGAGGTGCTGCTGCGGTACCGTCATCCGGCCGGCGTGATCACCAAGAACGCCCTGGTGCTGCGCGACCTGGACCTGTTGGCCGAACTGGCCTCACACCGCCTGGTCACGGTGGCCATCAGCCTCACCACGCTCAACGAGGAGTTGCGTCGTCGGCTTGAACCGCGCACCAGCAGTGGCGCCAACCGGTTGAAGGCCATCGAGGCCTTGAGCCGGGCCGGTGTCCCGGTCTTCGTGATGGTGGCGCCGATCATCCCGGCCTTGAACGAGCCCGAGGTGCCCACGCTGTTGAAAGCGGCCGCCGATGCCGGGGCGCTGGGTGCCGGGTATACCGTGCTGCGCGCAAACGGCGCGGTGGGCGAGGTGTTCGGCCAGTGGCTGCAGCACCATTACCCCGACCGCGCGGCCAAGATCATGGCGCAGGTGAGCCATCTGCACGGCGGCCGCATGAGCGACAGCGTGGCCGGGCGAAGGATGAAGGGGGAGGGCGCCTATGCGGCCAACATCGCCCGGATGTTCACCATCATGCGGCGGCGCTACTTCGATGGTCGATCGTTGCCCGAGCTGGACCGGACCGCGTTCGCACCCCCTCCACAAGGGCAGTTGGACCTGTTCGGCCCGTCCATGGGATAGCGTGCGCGGGTACGCGGTTTCACCGTTCGGTGCGTCCCTTCGTGGCCCGCAGGTAGGCATCCAGGGTCCGGCCGCGTCCCGCCTGCAGCACGGCACTGAGCACGGCCCGCGTGCGGGAGTCCAGGATGCGTCCTTGTTCTTCCGGATGCTTGGTGCGCTGCAGGTAGCGTTTGCCGATGGTGGTCATGGCCGTGTTGGTTGGATAAGGACAAAGCTCCCTGTCCACTTCCCCGGTCGCCATACCGGGATCGGGGTATTTGGTCGTGTGTTCATCCACCACGGATCGTTGATGGAGGCGGGCACGTAGCTTCGTCGCATGCGCATCACCCGCAGCATTGCCGCATTCCTCATCGTGGCCGTGGCGTTCGCCGTACCAGCCCTGATCGCCGTGATGAGCACGGAGCAATTGGAACTCCACGGCTGGATGAACCGCCATCATCCTTATTGGGCCGACCGGTTCTTCGCCGTGTTCACCCATGCGGCGGACGGTCTGGTGCCCACCGGGCTCGCCCTGTTGCTGCTGGCCATCAAGGATGTGCGCGCCTTCCTGATGATGGGCCTGAGCTGCGGGCTCAGCGCCATCGTGGCCCAGTTCCTGAAGCGCATGGTCTTTGCCGACCATCACCGGCCGGCTAAGTTCCAGGAACAGCTGCCTGACCTGCATTGGGTGCAGGGCATCGACCTGCATCACCATTTCAGTTTTCCAAGTGGACATGCCACGGCCGCCTTCTCGATGTGCCTGGCGCTCGCCGTCATCATCAACCGCACCAGTTGGGCCGCTGCATTGGCCTTCATGGCCGTGTTGATGGCCTATTCCCGCGTGTACCTGTCCCAGCACTTCACCGAGGACATCCTCGCGGGTGCGGCCTTGGGCACGGTAACGGCGCTGCTGGTGCAGCACCTGTTGTACGCCGGGCGGCTGTCGACCAAGCCGTGGATGGACCGTCGGCTCTTCCCCCGTCAGAACCAGTAACGGGCACCCAGGGCCGCGTTGAAGGTGACATCGGTGCTCGGGATGAGGTCGAGCACGGGCACCACCTCTAGGAAGATGTCCACCGGCGCACCATCGAAGAGGTAGGCTATGCCCACCGGGAGCCGCACGCCGATCTCGGCCCGGGAGCCGTCCTTGTCCACCCAGCGCCCGTTGTCGCGGTAACCGCCACTGTCCCACACCCGCAGGCGGGCGCCCACGCCGAAGTAGAGCGGCATCTTCCCTTGGGAGACGGGGATGAGGTCCATCTTGTGCCAGAGGTAGTCACCATGCAGGTGGAAATAACCTCCCGGTGCACCCAATCCGCCCCAAGCCAGGCCCATGGCCACGGCGTTCGTTCCACCGGTCCAGACCTTCGCCGAAATACCTGTGGGCTCACCCAGCATGATGCCCAGGCCGAAACCACTTTGCTGGGCGGAAGCTCCGGCGGCGGACAGGGCCATCAGGCAGGAGATCATCATCTTCTTCATGGGGGCAAAGTTTGGTGCGCCAAGCGGAGCATCCGACGCGGATGCCACCATCCGTTTCAACGATCCATGGTGGGCGGATCTTTCCTTTCGATGTATCAACGAGCAGTGGATATGGTGTATTTGCGTCGTTCGACGAAGGCTTGATTTCGACGGTCGGGCGGAGTACATTCATCGACCGAATACGCCCAAGCCATGGATCATTCCTGCCTCTCCGGGTCCTTTTTTAGGGCCAACTGCATCCGTTCCGTTTGTTTCGCCATGGCCTTCGGTTGGGCTTGCGCACCGATCGCCCATGCGCAAACGGTGCCTTCGGGGTTCAGCGATGTGCTGGTGCTTGGAGGCTGGACCGAACCGGTGGGAGCTACGTGGGATGGCAACGGGCGGATGTATGTGTGGGAGAAGCGCGGGATCGTGTGGATCGTGGAGAACGGTGTGCGGCTCGCCACGCCCCTGATCGACATCAGCGCCGAGGTGGGCAACTGGCGGGACCATGGCCTGCTGGGCTTCACGCTGGACCCGAACTTCCTCAGCAATGGCCGCATCTACCTGATGTATGCCGTGGACCGCCATCACCTGATGAACTTCGGTACGGGGGCCTACAACGCCGCCACCAACCAGTATTTCGCGGCCACCATCATGCGCATCACGCGCTATACGGCCACCGGACCGGGTCTGGCCACGGCCGACCCGACCAGCCGCTTCGTGCTGGTGGGGGAGACCCCGCAGACCGGTGTGCCGATGCTGCATGAGTCGCACAGCACGGGCACCCTGATGTTCGGCACCGATGGCACACTGCTGGCCACCACGGGCGATGGGGCCAGCTACAACCTGGTGGATGCCGGCAGCAGCAGCGATACCTATTGGGCGCAGGCCCTGGCCGATGGCATCATCCGCCCGGCCGAGAACGTGGGCGCCTTCCGGTCGCAGTTGGTGAACGGCCTCAACGGCAAGGTGCTCCGGCTGGACCCGAACACCGGCAACGGCGTGGCGAGCAATCCGTGGTTCGATCCCACGGAACCGCGTGCCCCGCGCTCCCGGGTGTGGGCATTGGGCCTTCGCAATCCCTATCGATGCACGTTGAAGCCTGGCAGTGGCAGCACCGACCCCGCCGCAGGCGATCCCGGCACCATCTTCATCGGTGACGTGCAGTGGAACACCTGGGAGGACCTCAACGTGTGCACCGAGGCCGGTCAGAACTTCGGGTGGCCGCTGTTCGAGGGCATGGACCCGCTGAACGGGTACATGAACACGCCCACCTACAACCAGGATGCGCCGAACCCCTTGGTGGGCGTGAACTGCAGCCATCCCTACTTCCGCTTTCAGGACCTCTGCAAGCAGGAGTCGCCCGTGCACCTGAACGCACATCCCAACCCGTGCGATGAGGGGCAGCAAGTGCCGCTCTCCATCCCCACCTTCCATCAGGTGAGGCCGGCCATTGATTGGCGGCATGGCAACCAATCCCGGTGCGGGGGCTTCGTGGGCAGCACGGCCGTGACCTACGACCTGGACGCGGCGGGGTCGCCTGTGCCGGGACCGCGGTTCGGGGGCTTCGCCGCCATCGCAGGGCCTTGGATGGCCGGACAGAACCTGCCACCGGGCTACCAGAACAGCACCTTCCACGGGGATTATGCGGGCGGATGGATCCGGCGGTTCATGTTCAATGAGCAGGACCGCCCCGTGAGCGTGCATGATTTTGCCACGGGCCTGGGTGCGGTCACGTGGATCGGCGCGGGACCGGATGGGTGCATCTGGTACATCAGCTACAGCAGCAATGCCATCCGCCGCATCTGCTACACGCTGGCGGTGAACCTGCCCCCGGTGGCGGTGGCCACCCAGAGCGTGCAGTACGGTCCAGGGCCACTGAGCGTCACCTTCAACGGCAGTGGCAGCACGGACCCGGAGAACGGACCGCTGACCTACGCGTGGAACTTCGGCGATGGTTCACCGGTGAGCACGGCCGTGTCGCCCACGCACCTCTTCACCGCGCCGCCAGGTGTGCCCACGACCTATACGGTCACCCTCACCGTCACGGACAACAACGGCCAAAGCAACCAGACCCAACTGATCGTCTCGGTGAACAACACCCCGCCGGTGGTCAACATCACCAGCATTTCCGCGGATGGGTACTATCCCGTGGGCGTGGACACCACCTATCAACTGGTGGCGGCCGTGAGCGATGCCGAGCACGGTCCAGGCGCATTGACCTATGCCTGGCGCACGACCCTGCACCACAACACGCACAGCCACCCGGAAGGCGCGGACAACAATGTATCCTCCAGCACCGTGATCAGCGGGGTGGGCTGTGATGGGGAGACCTACTACTACATCATTTCCCTTACGGTGACGGATGCTGGTGGCCTCAGCACCACGGTGCAGCGCCGCTTGGATCCCCGCTGCTACGCCATCGCCCCAACGGCTGTGATCAATGCCGATGTCTATTTCGGATCAGCGCCGCTGGTGGTGCAGATGAGCGGCACGGCTTCGCACGACCCCGGTACCATCGTGGCCTACGCGTGGGACTTCGGCGATGGCACCAGCAGCACGTCCCCGACACCCTCCAAGACCTTCACCACTTCGGGTGATCATGTGGTGACACTGACGGTGACCGATGATGACGGCCTGACCTCCACCGCTTCGCGTGTTTTCACGGTGCTCACCTATGCGGCCCCGCAGTGCGTGGGGGCCTCTGGTGGGCTGCTGCGGGAATTCTGGAACAACGTGTCCGGGGAAACCGTGAGCAGCCTCACGAGCAGTGCCAACTATCCCAACAGCCCCTCAGGCACCTCGGTGCTCACCAGCTTCCAGGGCCCGACGGCATTTGGGAATGACTACGGCACCCGCGTACGCGGCTACATCATGGCCCCGCAGACCGGCAATTACACCTTCACGCTGACCAGTGACGATGCCAGCATCCTGTACCTGAGCCCCAATGCGGAGCCGCAGTTCATGCAGGCCATCTGCAACGTGCCCGGCTGGACCAACGAAACGGAGTACGCCAAGTATCCCACCCAGGTGAGCGCGGCCATCCCCCTGGTGGCGGGGCGCTATTACTACGTGGAGCTGCTGCACAAGGAAGGCACGGGGGGCGACCACTTTGCCGTGCGTTGGCAGACCCCCTCCAACAGCAACCGGGTGGTGGTGCCTGGCTCGGCCTTGGTGCGCTGGCAGAACTGTGGGCCCAGCGTGCGCTTGCGGATGAACCTGCAGGGGCCTTGGGTGGCCGGGACGGGCCTGATGCACGACAGCCTGCGGGTGAAGGGCCTGGTCCCGCTGACCGAACCGTTCACCGCGGCCGGCTTCACCATGGCGGGCGGGAGCGGGACCAGCATTCCCGCGGCACGACTCACCGAGACCGGTCCGAACGCGGTGGTGGACTGGGTGCTCGTGGAGCTGAGGAACAAGAACAACCCGGCCCAGATCGTGGCCACGCGCCCGGCCGTGCTGGAGCGGGATGGTGATGTGGTGGGCGCGGACGGGTACCGGCGGCTGGTCTTCAGCCAGCCGGCCGACCAGTATTACGTGACCGTGCGGCACCGCAACCACTTGGGTGCGATGAGCGCCACGGCCCTCACCCTGGGTGCCGAGGAGATCGCGTTGGACTTCACCCTGGCCACCACACCCACCTACGGCACCGATGCTCAACGTGCGCTGACAGGGGGCCGACGGGCGCTCTGGGCGGGGAATGCGGTGCGCGACAACAAGGTGCTCTATACCAACACCAATAACGACCGGGATGCGGTCCTGACCCAGGTGGGCGGGGTGGTCCCCACGGCCACCGCCACCGGCTACCTCCAGACCGACCTGAACATGGACGGCGTGGTGCGCTACACCGGTGGCGGTAACGACCGCGACCTCATTCTCCAGAACATCGGCGGGGTGGTGCCCACGTTGGTGCGGACCGAGCAATTGCCCTGAGCCCCTTCGTGGACGGGGATCAGCCGCAGGTCGCACAGCGACCCACCAGTTCGATGCGCACCTCGTGGACGGTGAAGCCCTTGGGGACCACCGCTGCGGGCTGCTCCAACCCGGTCACGCAGAAGACCCCATCGCACGCGGTGCACCGGAAGTGGGCGTGCATGTCGTGATGGTGGTCCGCGCTGCAGGTGGGGGCGCAGGTGGCGTAGCGGGAGGTGCCCTGGGGATCGATCACCCGATGGACCAGGCCGGCCTCCTCGAAATTGTGCAGCACGCGGAACAAGGTCACCCGGTCGGCGAGGTCGGGCAGTGCGCGCTCCACATCGGCCTGGGACAGCGCGCGATCGCTCTCCTGGAGCAGATGCAGCACATCGCGCCGGATATCGGTCACCCGAAGGCCCCGGGACCTTAAGCGCTCTTCGATCGTCACGGCACAAAAATATTTATGCCACCGAGTTGCACGAGCATCGTTCGGGATAATATTTGCAACCGTGTTGCATGAATGACCCAGCCCTGATCGACCCATGAAGAACGTTGGAACGAAGCGGATGTGGCGCGGAGCGCTGTTCGTGGCCATCGCGGCCACAAGCCTGGTGGCCTGCAAGAAGGACAAGGAGGAGACCGCCGGGCCCGCCACTCCGCCGAACGAGGAGGAGTTGATCACCACCTTGCTACTCACTTTCACGGATGTGGAGAACGCGGCCAACACCTACGAGCTGCGGTTCACCGATGTGGACGGCAGTGGTGGCGCCGCGCCGGTGATCACGGGCGATACCCTCCCGGCCAACCGGGCATACACCCTGGCCTTGCGCGTACTGGACGAGAGCGGCAGCACATCGGAGGAGATCACCACAGAGATCATGGCGGAGGCCGCCGCACACCAGTTCTTCTTCCTGCCGGCCGGCATCGAACTGCAGATCAGCTATGCCGACACCGATCCCAACGGACGCCCGGTGGGGGTGACCAATTCGGCCATCGCGGGTGCGGCCGGCAGCGGCACGCTCCTGGTCACTTTGCGGCATCAACCGGACAAGGCCGCTCCCGGTGTGGCCACTGGCGACATCACCAATGCCGGTGGTGAAACGGACATCCAGGTCACCTTTCCCGTGATCATCCATTGAGGATGCGGATGCCCTGGACCTTGGGGAGGAGCTCCCCGGCACCCGATAGCCCCACGGCGGTGGTGGAACGCATCCCTGTGGATCGGCCGGGAGCCCTGGCCGGGGATGTGGCCGGTACGTTCACCTCTGCATTGTGCCTGGTGCACTGCCTGGCCGTGCCGGCCTTGGCATCGAGCGGCGCCCATTTCTTCCACCACCCGCTGGTGAGCGGCGGCTTTGTGGTCGCTGCAGGCGCGGCGGTGTGGGCCGCTTCGCGCAGTGGACCGGGATGGATGAAGGGGCTGCTCTGGAGCTGCTGGACGGTGTTCGCCGTGGCCATCTGGTTGGAGCATCACCATCCGTTGGCATCGGCAGTGGGCATGATGGCCTCCCTGGGATTGGTGGGCGGGCATCTCCTCAACCTGCGTGGCCGCCAGCGTGGCAGGGCCTGCTCGGGCCAGCCGTCGCACGGCACCTGCGGGCCTGATCAGGGCGCGTAGGTGATGCGGTAGATCATGTCAGCGGCATCGTCGCTTACCAAGAGGCTGCCATCCGGCGCTTCCAGCACGTCCACCGGCCGGCCCCAGGCCTTGCCATCCTTCAGCCACCCGCTGGCGAACACCTCCGTGCGCGCAGTGCCATCAGGCTGCGGGAAGGCCACCATCACCTGATAGCCGATCGGCTTGCTGCGGTTCCAGCTGCCGTGCTGGGCAATGAAGATGGCGTTGTGGTAGGCCTCGGGGAATTGGCTGCCGCGGTAGAACCGCATGCCCAGTGGCGCGGTGTGCGGGCCCAGCAGGGCGGCGGGGGAGGTGAAGCTGCTGCATGGCTGTTGCGCGCTGAACTCCGGGTCCGGAACGGTGCCGGCATGGCAGAACGGATAGCCGAAATGCTCCCCGGTGCGCGACAGCCGGTTCAGCTCGCAATCCGGACTGTCATCGCCCAGCCAGTCGCGCCCGTTGTCCGTGAACCAGAGCTCGCCCGTTACCGGATGCCAGTCGAAGCCCACGGTGTTGCGCACCCCATGGGCCACGATCTCGCGCCCTGAACCATCGGGCCGTATCCGGGTGATGCTCGCGAAGATGCTGTCCTGGCTCAGGCAGATGTTGCACGGTGCGCCCACGGGCACGTACAGCCATCCATCCGGTCCGAAGGCGATGAACTTCCAGCCGTGATGGGTCTCATCCGGATAGCTGTCCGTCACCACCACCGGGGCCGGCGGCGATGCCAGCCGGTCCTCGATGCCGGGCAGTTTCACGATGCGGTCCACGGCGCTCACGTACAGGTCGCCCTCGCGGAAGGCCACTCCAACGGGCATGTTGAGGTCGCGTGCCACGATGTGGTGGACGTCCGCCCGGCCATCGCCATCGGTATCGCGCAGTGCATGCACCACTCCCTCACTGCGGCTGCCTACGAAGAGGGTGCCTTGATCGCCCCAGCACATGGCGCGGGCATTGGTCACCCCTTCGGCGAACACCGTGATGCGGAAGCCTGCGGGAAGCTGCAGGTCCTTCAGTTCGGGGTGGCCGCCCCGCAAGGTGGGCACGCAGATGGAGGCGTTCCACACCAACGCAGCGCACAGAAGCAGCGGTACGGGAATGCGCATGGGGTCAGCGCTTTTTGTTCTTGTCCGGAACGATCAGCACGGGCACCTCGCTCTCCTGCAGCATCTGCTCGCTCACGCTGCCGACAAAGGCCTTGTACAGCCCGCCACGTCCATGCGAGCCCATCACCACCAGGTCGATGTCCAGTTTGTCGACCTCGGCCAGCAGGGTCTCCGTGGTGGGGCCTTGGATCATCAGGGCTTCCGCATCCAGTCCGCGGTCCTTGAGTTCCTGGGCCATCTGTTGCAGGTCCGCATGTTCCTGGCGCAGCACATCGGCGCGATGCTCCCTGACGTACATGGGGCCGGTCCTGAAGCCGACGAAGTCCGGATCGGGGGCGGCCACATGCACCAGCCAGAGCTTGGCCTTCCACGGAGCGCTCCACGTGGAGGCCACGGCCAGTGCGTCCTTCGAGGCGTCTGAAAAGTCGATGGGGACCAGGATGTTCTTCATGACCGTCGCTTTGGGGCAATATACGGGCACATGCAGGACCGTACCATGACGACGAAAAGGTCCAAAATGAGAAAGGGAGCGTTGTGGCGCTCCCTTTCGCGTTCCATGTGGGCTGTCCTAGTCGTTCGTCAGCACCAGCTTATCGTAGTGCTGTTTGCGCAGGGCGCCGCTGGAGGCGAAGAACCAATCCTTCAGCCCGTAGTGGTACCCGCGGCGCAGGCCCGAGCGATGCGTACCCAGCACACCCCGCTTGCCGCTGAGCTTCTGCAGCACCCGGGTGAGCTTCACGTCGATCTCGTCCTCCTTCATCAGGGGCTCGTTCTTCTTGGCCCAGACCATGGCTTGGGCGCGCAGCTCCTCCTTGGTCAGCAGGCGGCCGGCCTTGGTGATGGCGTTCACCACCATGTGGTCCCATTCGCTGAGGCGATAGCCACCGTCCTTGATCGTGCGCTTTTTGCGCCGACCGGGTTTCCGGCGCCGGGTGGCCTTCTCGCTCTCCGCCTTGCGCGGACGTCCCGGCCCACGCTTCACGGGCTCTTCACCCTCTTCAGGACTACCGTCCCCGCGTTGCACTTTCAGGTCGGCGATCGCTTCGCGAACACGTTCCAACTGGAAGATCAGTCGGCGACGCTCGCTCCTGTATTGGGCAAGGAGCTCGTTGATATCCTTCTCGTTCAGTCTTCTTTTGGCCATGGTTCTGTGGGTTGGTCGCACCGGAGCAGGTGGCGTATCGCACAAAGTTAGACTTAAGGATCCAATTCACCGCGGACCATGCCCATTCCGGGGCGATACGTTCATTCCTGGTGTGATCGGTTCGTTGTGATAAAAAATGTATTCGTCTTTCAAATAACTTCTATCGTCGACAATGGACGCTTTTCTGTCATGTGGCCGATGTGCCAGGCTTCCTGCCCGTTCCGGCGCAGGGTGTCCATGACCTGCTCCACCTGCTCCGGTGCCACGCTCACCAGCAGGCCTCCACTGGTCTGCGGATCGCTGAACATCATCATGCGCTCCATGTCACCCGCGCCTTTTATCCGCTCGGCGAGCGAACGCCAGTTGCGGAAGGCACCGTCCGGATAACAGCCTTCACCGAGGTAGGTCCGTGCTTCGGGAATGATGGGGACCTGTGTGTAACGCACCGTTGCGTCCAGTCCGGCCCCCTCGCACATCTCCAGCAGATGGCCGCCAAGCCCGAAGCCGGTCACGTCCGTCATGGCATGCACACCGGCGATCGCGGCCAGTTCACTGCCGTGCTTGTTGGGCAGGCACATCAGGTCGCGGGCAATGTGTGCGTGCTCGGGACGCAGCTTGCCCCGTTTCTGCGCCGTGGCCAGGATGCCGATGCCGATGGGCTTGGAGAGGATGAGCTGGTCACCGGGGCGTGCCGTATCGTTCCGTTTCAGCTGGTCGATGGCGACCTCCCCGGTCACGGCAAGGCCGAAGAAGGGTTCGGGTGAATCGATGCTGTGCCCGCCGGCCAGCGCGATGCCGGCATCGTGGCAGGCCTGCCGGCCGCCATCCACCACCCGCGCCGCAAGCTCGGGTGGCAGCTTGTCCACGGGCCAGCCGAGGATGGCCACGGCCAGCAGGGGACGGCCGCCCATGGCGTACACATCGCTCAGCGCGTTGGTGGCCGCGATGCGTCCGAAATCGAAGGCATCGTCCACGATGGGGCTGAAGAAATCCGTGGTGCTGATGATGGCCCGGCCGCCACCGATGTCGTACACGGCGGCATCGTCGCGCGTGCCATAGCCCACCAGCAGTCGCGGGTCGTTCAGCGTACCGAGCTGCCCGTGCAGGATGGTCTCCAGCACGGCCGGCGCGATCTTGCAGCCACAGCCGGCGCCATGGCTGTATTCGGTGAGGCGGATGGGCTCAGGGGTGGGGGGCGGGGTCTGTGACATGGGCGGCAAGCCGTGCGGCGAGGCCGCGAAGATCGTGCGCCGCCGCAGGGATCCGCACCACCTGGCCAGGATCGCGGCCTTCCAGCCCCCTGCGATAGGCCTTGTCGTAGTAGTGCAGCGTGACCAGGGCCACGGTGCGCAGGTCCCCCTGCTCCAGGGCCTCCAAGGCGGCCTTGCAGTGCTGCGGCCCCAGCCGTTTCTCGATCCGCCGCACGGCCTCGGCCAATTCCTCCTTCGGGAACCGGCCGTAGTCCACCACCAGGCGGTCGGCGCGCTCCTCGATGGGCATGTCCGCGAAGTACAGGGTGCTCCGACGCATCGCCTCAAAGAAGGGCCCCGGGATCCGCACGCGGCCGATCATCAGGCTCTCATCCTCCACCCAGGTGGGACGTGCCCGGGAAAGGTCCTGCACGGCTTTCCAGAGCAGGTTCTCGAAGTGCTCGGTGCTGGGCTGGGGCAGCTCGCCCAGCGCGCCGAACGAGGAGCCCTTGTGGTGTGCCAGGCCTTCCAGATCGATCACCTGTTCGCCCTGGGCACGCAGCAGGTCCAGCGTCTCCGTCTTGCCCGTGCCGGTGTAGCCGCCCAGCACCTTCAGCGGAGGCGGCGAGTTGAAGCTTTCCAGCACCAGGTTGCGGAAGGCCTTGTAGCCGCCGCGGAGCACGTCCACCCGTGCGAAGCCGGCCTTGTCCAGCAGCCACGCCACGCTGCCGCTGCGTTCCCCTCCGCGCCAGCAGTGCACGCGGATGTGCCCATCGGGCGCCAGGCCCTGGCAGGTCTCCACGATGCCCGCCAGCTTCGGCCCCACGATGCGCAGCCCTTCCAGCACGGCCTGGTCGCGGCCCTGCTGCTTGTAGAGGGTGCCCACCACGGCCCGTTCGGCATTGTCGAACAACGGCAGGTTGTGTGCGCCGGGAATGTGGCCCTGCCGGAACTCACCGGGTGAACGCACGTCCACCACGGGGACATTCCCGGCCAGGAACTCGCCGACCACCAAGGGGGTGATCATGGTCCTGTTCGTCAGCTCCTGGCCAGCACCAGGGTCACCTTGTTGAAGTCGGCCGCAGCGTTCACCACCGAGCGGTAGGCCTCGAACTCGCTGATGGGCAGCTGGCACACCTTGTAGAACTCCACCACGGTCACCGTGAGCACATCGCCTTCCAGGGTGTAGTCGGAGTGGAACTTCAGCAGCTCCTTCCCATCGCGCACCAGGCTGCGGTCGAACTTCAGGTCGCCGAGGTTCTCGATGCGCGCTCCCTTGGGCAGCGTCACGGTGATGACGCGCTCATACCGGCGCGCATGGTCGTCGTCCACCGGAAGGGTGCGCTCCTTGTCGGCATAAAGCTCCATCTGGGGGCCGATGAGGTCGCCGATCTTGAAGAGGGTCTTGTCGCCGGCCTGCTCCAGGAACTTGGAGGAGGTGACGTCCACCTTGATCACCACGGGCTTCACGCCGAAGTTCATGGAGCCGTGGTCCACCACATCCACCTTCTTGGTCTCGCTGTCCTCGGTGAGGAAGCCCACCATGTTGTCCAGCACCTTCTCCTTGTTCTCGGCATCGAGCATGCTGTAGAAGGGCTGCAGGAACTGGGCGTAGTAGCCGCTCAAGCTGTTCTCCATGTGGATCACGGCCTTGCCGGGCTCGCTGGCCAGGTCCACCCGGGCGTGGATGTCGTGGATGCACTTGTCGTCCGTGAGCGGTTCGATGTAGCCCACCTTGCCGATGCCGGTGCGCACGCCGCCCACATCCACGGTGCGGATGAAGAGGCCCTGGTTGTCCATGTACTCGGCGGGGATGTAGCCCACGCGCAGCTCCACCTCGGTGGGGGCCATGTACTTCTTGAAGGAGGGGAAGTAGATGAACTCCCGCTGGAGGCCGAGGTAGGATTCGAAATCCTTGTCGAACCGGTAGTTCTGGCGGTCGCTGGTCACCACCACCTGGTGCTCCATGCCCATCTCGGTGAGCAGCAGGGTGGTCATCACCATGGCGCCCACATTGTTCATCGCCTTGTTCTTGATGATGGTGGCCGGGTCGCGCAGTTCCATGCCACCGACGGAGACGATGTTGAAGCGCGTCTTCAGGTGGTCCTCCATGCGGCGCACCTTGTCCTCCTCGTCCTGGGCGGCGTCCAGGTCCATATCCTTCAGGAGCTTGCGCAGTTCCTTCTGCAGCTTGGGCTCCACGGTGGGGTAGAGCACGCCGTGGTACATCTTGGTGGCGTTCACATAGGAACTGAAGTCGCGGGCGTTGCGGGCCAGGTTGGCGTCCAGCTTGTAGGCGGTCTGCATGGCGTTGGCCGCGTAGGACGAGCTGTGCTCCTGTTTCAGGCCCTTGAGGTCCGTGGCCGTCACGGTGAGGTGGCGCACATCGGTGCGGCTGGAGTCGAACACCGCCTCCGGCGCCCCATTGTAGCCCTTGGTGCCCAGCACCAGGTGTGCCGGGGTGATCAGGTGCAGCTCGCGGCGCACCACAGGGCTGCTGTACTGCAGCATCTCGCGGTCGCCGCGCATGGAGGGCTCCTTCTTCAGCACGATCAGGTATTCGATCTCGCTGCCCACCTGCACCCCGTTGAAGGCGAAGTAGAGGTAGCGCTGGTGCTCCTCCTCGTCCTCGGCCAGCTTGAACTCCTCATCGGTGAGGGTCACCACCTTGCCCTGCGGGTCGATCACACGGGCCTTCTTGGACACGATGCCGATCACATCGTTCAGCGCGATGTAGACCTTGTTGTTGTCCTCTATGGCGCTTTCCGCACCGATGTGGCGGACCTGGTGGGTGAGGTAGTACTCGTTCAGCGCATCGCCCTCATCCTGCCAGTCCACCATGGTCACCGAGCGGATCACGGTGGTGGGGGCATCGGCCACCTTCTCGCTGGTGTGCAGGGTGGGGGTCACGGCCCAGTCGTAATCACGCAGCAGTTTGTCCTGCGCGGACAGGGCCAGGACGGTGAAGGCGGAGAGGGAAAGGAGGAGGGAACGGGGTGAATGGCTCATGGGGTACGGATCACGATCGAGCGGTCCATGTCGGCCCGCAGTTTCTTCAAGAGGGTGCGCCAGGCGGCGAGGTCGTCCACGGAGAGCAGGATGCGGTCCTCCTGGAACCGGCCGATGCAGCGCACCTCGCCGTCGGCCACTTCGTAGCGGATGGTGTAGCGGAACCGTTCATCCTCGAAGCTGCTCGGTTCGGGCACATGGGTCACGGTGGCCCCGGGCGGCACCTTCAGCACGGTGACGGTGATGAAGTCGCTGGTGTGGTCGTTCTCCACGCCCACCTTGCGGCCCTCGCGGTAGATGCGGTCCACGAAGGGGCGGTCCAGGTGCAGGTTCACATACCGCTCCCCGTTGCCATTGCGCACAATATCGCCGATGGACCACCAGGCGTTCAGGTGGAAGGGCACGTTCTTGTCGTCGCGGCCGGCCACGGTGAAGCTGTCCACCTTGAACTTGTTGTTGCCCTTGGTCAGCATGCGCCGCACCATCTCCTTGTGGTCCTCGGCCTTCACGCGCTTGAAGCCCGTGGCGAGGGTGCTGCGGTGGAAGCCGGTGGCCCAGGAACTGGTGGAGCCCACCAGGCGGTTGCCGTCGATCTCCACCCGGTTGGTGTCGGCGCGCAGGTTGCGTGCGGCGGGCACCACCGGCACCTGCAGCACGGTGAACTTGTCGGGCCCCATGGACACGAGCACTTCCTTGCCCTGGATGAAGGCCGTGGGCATGCCGAAGGGCACTTCCGAACCGGTCGCATCCAGGAAGATGGGGTCCTTCTCCGGCCGGTACACGGCGATCATGTGGTCGTCCACCGCGGGGGTGGGGAGCTCCTCGTAGCGGTAGGGGATGTTGCGCGAGCCGGTCCAGGCCAGGTGCACATCCGCCCCGATGCACCGCGTCATGGTGGTCACCAGGCAGGCCATGCCCTTGCAGTCGCCATAACGGCTGGCCAGCACCTGCTCGGCGGGCAGGGGTACCAGTCCGTTCATGCCGTCCTCGAAGGCGATGTACTTCACGTGGTCCTGCACCCAGTTGAAGATGCGGCGCACGTTCTCCTCCTCGGGCAGCGCGGGGTCGGTGATGCTGTCCACCAGGGCCTTCACCGCCGGTGGCGGCGGGCCTTCGGTGTTCACGATGTTCTCGTAGTACATGCGGTACAGCAGGTCCACATTGCCCAGCAGTTCCGCGGTCTCCTTGCCATTGCGGTAGCCCTTCACCAGCACATGCATGTGGGGCACGAAGTAGCGGAACGAGGGCGCGTCATCATCCGAGCGGAAGGGCTGCAGCCCGCTCATCGTGTAGGAGGTGATGGTGCGCTTGCCCTTGGTCACCGTTTCCTTGCGCAATTGCGACGGGTCCAGGTGGAAGGTGCGCACGTCCACCTCGATGCCCGGGTCCGTGATGATGGTGAGGGTGCTCTGCTCCACCGGTTCGCCACTGCCGAAGAAGTGGCCGGTGAGCATGCGGGCATCGCTGTAGTCCAGGCTGTAGTCCAGGTGCGTCACCGTGCCCACATCGGCCCCGGGGAACACGAAGCTGGCCACGCGGTTGTCGTTGTGGAAGATCTGGTCGTCCAGTTCGTCCTTGTGGGTGATCCGGTCCACGGCCACTTTCCGGTAGCCTTTCGCCTCGGGCACCATGGACCAGGCGTTGAGCGCGTCCAGCGTCACCAGTTCCTTGGAATAATGCACCTCCTCGCTCTCCATGCCGGGGTACTTGGTCAGCAGCATGCGCTCCTGCTCAATGCGGCGGTGGGCCTTCACCCGGCCCTTGTCGTAGGTGAGGGTGATGGTGGTGTTGTTCCGCAACAGGGCGCTGGGCGCATCCCCATACAGGTTGCGGGCCCGTTCCAGTTCGTCCTTGGGCAGCTGCGCGTGCGCCAGGCCCCCGCAGAGCAGGAGGGGCAGCACGGGGAGCATCAGGTTCCTCATCGCGGTGTGATGGCGTGCAGGTTGTCGTTGTGGTAGTACAGCTCTTCGGTCACCTTGCCGGTGGTGCGGTCGTAGCGCAGGGTGGTGCCGTGCTGCTCGCCGGCGCGGTACAGGGCGCGCTGGCGCACCTTGCCGGTGTCGTAGTAGGAGAGGTGCTCGCCATGGGCCTGGCCGCAGATGTAGTCGCCCTTGTAACGCAGCTGGCCGTTGGCGTGGTATAGCTCGCTGGTGCCATGCTCATCGCCGTTCACGTAGGTGCGCTTGCCCAGGAGCTTGCCGTCCGATCCGTACTGCACCAGCTCCCCATGCAGGTAGCCGTTCTTCAGGTCCATGATGCGGGCGGTCTTGCCGTTGCGGAACTTGGTCTCGATGCGGCCCGTCTCGTTCACCACGGGGATCGTGTCCACCAGCTGGCCATCCGGCCCTTCGTAGCTGTAGCCCACCAAGCGGTCCATGAAGTAGTAGCGCACCATCTCCACCTCGCCCTTGTCCGTGTAGTAGGTGGCGGTGCCGTGGTCCAGGTCAAAGAACTGCGGCACCCGGCTGCTCACCTGGCCGTTCTCGTGGTAGCGCACCAGGTCGCCTTCGCGCTGGCCGTGCACAAAGGTCACCTCGGACTTCTTGTTGCCGTTCTCGTAGTAGTCCACATCGGGCCCGTGCAGCGTGCCCAGGTCGTACACGGCCGTGCCGGAGAGCTTGCCGGTGTGGTAGTAGAACTTCCATTCCCCGTGGCGGTCACCGTTCACGAACTGGCCCTCCACGGACACCTTGCCGTTGGGGTGGTAGGCCTTGTAGGGGCCGTGCGCGATGCGGTTGCGGTAGGTGTGCTCGCGGCGCACCTTGCCGTCCAGCTGTTTGCCCTTCAGCAGGAACTCGGTCCCCGCCGGCACGGCGATGCTGTCGATCACGCGGCCCAAGGTGTCCAGCGACACCAGGCCCGTGAAGATGTCCCGGTCATACCAGGTCTTGTCCACCACCCGGCCCTCCGGGTCGTAGGCGTACTGGATGCCGTGTGACACGCCGTTCTGGTAGAACTCGCGGCGCTCCAGGCTGCCATCCGGGCGGTACAGCAGGCGCTCCCCGTGCAGGTCGCCCTCCACCTTCATGCCCTCATCGCGCTTGGCACCGTTGGGGTAGTAGTAGCAGTAGGGGCCGGTCTCCTCGCCGTTCACATAGGTGGAGGAGGAGCTCAGCTCGCCGCTGCGGTGGAAGTTGTCCACGCGGCCATGCAGGTTGCCGTCCTGGAAGCGTTCACGGCTGCGCACGCTGCCATCCTCCCAGTAGTAGACCCATTCGCCCTCCTTCCCTTCGCCATCGCGGTAGCGGCCCTCGGTGGCCTTGGCTCCGTTGGCGAAGTAGCCCACGAAGTCGAAGGCGCCCTTCTGGCGGCGGGCCTCCTTGATCACGGCCCCCGTCTTGTCGAAGTACTTGTAGCTCATCATCCGCCCGTTCTCCCAGGTGGTCTCGAAGGTGGGCTTGCCGTCCGCATCGTACTCCTGGCTTACGCCGTGGGCCTTGCCCTTGTCGTTGTAGCGTTCCACCTCCTCCAGCACGCCGTTCACGTGGTAGCTGCGGCGCTCGCCCACCACGTTGCCCGCCTTGGACTGCCCCTCGAGGCGCAGCTTGCCGTTGGCGTGGTAATACTTGAACGGACCATCCGCCTGGCCGTTCACATAGGACACTTCGGAGGAGATGCGGCCCTCCCGGTCGTAGTTGCGGTTCACCCCGTTGCGCTCGTCGTTCACGAAAGTGCCCTCGAACTCCTTCTTCCCATCGGCATAGTAGCCGGTAACGGTGCCTTCGGTCTTTCCATCCTTCAGCTGGATGTCGTACTCCTTGGTGCCGCACTGGTAGTACACCTCGCTCGGCCCATTGGCGCCCTCGTTGTTGAAGGTGCGCATGCGGCGCAGGCCACCGGAACGGCTGTGCTCGTAATACGGGCCATTCACCTTGCCGGCCTTGAACTGGGCGGAGTCCTCCCGCACGCCGCTGTCGTAGTAGTCCACGTACACGCCGTCCAGTTCATTGTCCGTGTAATGGTCGCGTGAACGCACGCGGCCGTTGGGGTGGTAGTAGGTCCACCCCCCCTGGCGACGGCCCTGGTCATCGAAGGTGCCGTGGGAGGCCAGCCGCCCGTTGGGGTGGAAGAAGCTGCTCTCGCCCACCAGGTTGCGGGTGGCCTTGTCGTAGGGCCCGAAGGCCAACAGGGCATCGTCCTCGTAGGCGTGGTACACGTCCTGCTTGCCGGTGCTCAGCTCCTCCGGGAAGGTGCAGCGCTGTTCGCGCAGCAGGTCCGCCGCGCGGGTGTAGAACTTGTCGCGCTTGGCGGCGTTCTTCTTCACTTCCTTCTGGTGGTCCTCGTTGCCGCTGTAGCCCAGGCAGTGGTACAGGAAGCCCTCTTCCAGCCCCTCCTTGCGGAACTGCAGGAAGATGGGGAGGTAGTAGTCGCTGAAGAAGTCGCCGGTGGGCGGGTCCTTGGCCAATTGGTCCACCATCAGGTGGTACTGCCGGGCGAAGGGCAGGACCAGGTCCTTGTAGGCCTTGTAGTCCTTGTTCAGGGTCACGCGGTTCTCCAGCAGCAGGTCCAGCTCGGTGTAGGCCTCGCGGCCGGGGATGGCGATCTTCTTCGGTTCGGTCTTCACGGAGCCCCGCAGGATCTCGTTCACCCAGACCAGCGCATTGGTGGCCGCCTCGCCGCCATCCGTTACGTAGAGGTAGTAGAACTGGGCCATGGCGGCCTGCGCCAGCGCCCCTTCGTTCAGGGCCAGCACACTGATGCGCAGGTGCGTGCGCTCATGGTAGGGGTTGGTGCGGGCGCACGCCATGTAGGTCTCCAGGGCCGCCAGGTGGTCGCCCTTGTTCTCCAGCACACCGCCCTTGGTGTATAGCAGGTCGGTGTTGCGGGGGAATTCCTTCAGGCTGGCATCCAGCAAGGCCAGGGCCTGGTCGTACTTCTTCTGTTCGCTGTAGAGCAGCCCGAGGTTCTTGGCGAAGATGTGGGCATGCTCGCCCTTCAGCGCATGGCCGCGGAGGAAGGCCTTTTCGCAACGGTCCAGGTCCTTCTGCTTGTAATGCAGCACCCCGATCTCCAGCAGCGCATCCTCGTAGGTGGTGTCGTTCTCGCTCACCGCCTCGTACTTGGCCAGCGCATCGGCATACTTCTCCTCGCGGTTCAGGGCGTGGCCGCTCTCCAGCAGCTCGGCCCCGGTGGGGAAGGTGCGCAGTTCGGGCAATTTGCTCTGGGCACGGGCCGGGGTCAGGGTAAGGCCATGGGCCCAGACCAGCAGGGAGAGCACCAGCAGTGGCCGGGAAGGGATCGGTCGCATCAAGTACGGCAATAGGGGTAAGGGTGGACAAATTACGCCAAGGCCCCCAAGTGCACGCACTTCAGCGCTCATCCGCGCGGCGGCTTTCCGCTACAGCGGGTCCAGCCGGTCGCGCACCGTGCCCAGGAAGGAACCGCCGATGGGCACCGGTTGCCGCTCGTTCTCCATGGTCACCTGGCCGTCCTCCACGGACTGGATCTTGTCCAGCCGCACGATGTAGGAGCGGTGCACGCGCATGAAGGCCTTGGGCGGGATGCGCGCCTCGATGTCCTGCAGGGTGCTGTGCACCACGTAGCGCTGGCCGCCCACGTGGATGCCCACATAATCCTTCAGCGCCTCGAAGTAGGTGATGTCGCGCATGCGCAGCCGCACCTGCCGCCCCTTGCTCTTCACAAAGAGGTACTCGTGGTCGCTGCCCTCCTCCATCAGGTTGTAGAGCCGGTCCAGGTCGCGCAGCACGCGCATCTCCTCCTCGTGGTGGGCCAGGGCGATCTCAATGGCCGTGCGCAGGGCGGGGTCGCTGAAGGGCTTCACCACGAAGCCATAAGG